>JAGYOI010000346.1 GCA_018399395.1 Prolixibacteraceae bacterium | reverse complement strand
CGGTGGTGATGATTACCAAAAGCGAGGAAGAATCGATTATGGATGAGGCAATAGGCTCGCAAATGGCCGATTACCTGATCAAGCCGGTAAATCCCAAACAGATTTTACTGTCGATTAAGAAAAATATAAACAAAAAGGAGCTGGTGACGCGGCAAACCACCTCGGCATACCAAATGAATTTTGGGCGGCTGGGGATGCAAATTAACGATTCGCTGACCATTGACGACTGGAAAGAGGTGTACCGCAAACTTACGTACTGGGAAATGGAGCTCGACAACTCGGACGACAAAGCGATGGACGAGGTGCTGCAAATGCAAAAAACCGAGGCCAACCACGCTTTTTGCCGGTTTATATCGCGCAATTATCTCGATTGGTTAAAAAATGATGCTGATGAGCGCCCGCTGTTATCGCCCGATTTGTTCAAGAAAAGGATATTCCCGATACTGGATGAAGGGAAAAAGGTGTTTGTAATGCTCATTGATAACGTGCGTTTTGACCAGTGGAGGGCGCTTAGCTCTGTTATAAGCGACTACTATTCGGTAGTGAACGACGAGATGTACGTGAGCATTTTACCTACGGCAACCATGTTTGCCCGCAACAGCATTTTCGCTGGACTGATGCCGGCCGATATTAAACAAATCCATCCCGGTTTTTGGCTCGATGATGACAACGAGGAAGGTGGAAAAAACAATTTCGAGGTAGATTTGCTGCACGGGCAAATGACGCGGAGTGGCCGGAAAGAGAAGCTTTTCTATGAAAAGATTACTACTTCGAAACCGGGCCGCAAAGGCAGCGATAACCTGAACCAGATTCTGCAATCGGACCTCGCCGTGATGGTGCTGAACTTTGTAGATATGATTTCGCACGCCCGAACCGAGATGAACATGATACGCGAACTTGCAGGCAACGAGGCAGCGTACCGTTCTTTAACCGTGAGCTGGTTTAAACACTCGGGGCTTACCGACTTGCTGAAAGAGCTGGCAGCCCATAAATACGAACTGGTGCTTACAACCGACCACGGTACCATAAAAGTTAACAACCCGCTGAAAGTAATTGGTGAACGCAGTACCAATACGAATTTGCGATACAAGCACGGGCGCAACTTAAATTATAACCCAAAAGATGTTTTTGAAATTAAAAAACCATCGGAAGCACGCTTGCCGGCAACCCATGTAAGCACATCGTACATTTTTGCCTTGAATGACGATTTTTTCGCTTATCCGAATAACTTTAATTATTACGCCAATTACTATAAAAATACATTTCAGCATGGCGGCATTTCAATGGAAGAAATGTTGGTGCCGATAATCAGGATGCAACCAAAATAAATATTACATAACACATTGTTTTTAAATGTGATTGTTGGCGTGTGGGTGTTTTTAAAGTTTTATAACATAAATACAGGCCGGCAGGTTATATATTTTGGTTATATTTATTATTCGAAAAACAAAAAAATAATAAGCATGAACAATACGTATTGTGTTATCATGGCCGGCGGAATTGGGAGCCGTTTTTGGCCATTAAGTAAAACATCGCGTCCCAAACAATTTATTGACATACTTGGAATTGGTGAAACACTTATACAACAAACGTACCGGCGGTTGTTGAAAATTTGCCCCCCGGAAAACTTTCTGGTTGTAACCAATCAAATTTATAAAGATTTAGTACTTGAACAATTGCCCGATCTTACTTGTGAGCAGGTGTTGTGTGAGCCGTTGCGACGAAACACAGCCCCGTGCATTGCTTATGCATCGCACAAAATCATGAGTAAAAACAAGGATGCAAATATTGTTGTTGCACCTTCAGACCATCTGATAGCAAAGGAAGATGAGTTCATAAGCGAGGTGCAAAAGGGCATCAGCTTTGTAGAGCAAAATGATGCTTTGCTGACACTGGGAATAAAACCAAGCCGGCCCGAAACCGGGTACGGGTATATCCAGATTAACGGGAATGTATCATTCGACGGGGTTACCAATTTGCATAAAGTAAAAACATTTACCGAGAAGCCCGATGCTAAAATGGCTCAGGTTTTTATGGACAGTGGCGAGTTTTACTGGAACTCGGGAATTTTCCTGTGGTCGCTGAAAACAATCGTGAAAGCTTTTGAAGAGCACCTGGGTGATGTGAACGATCTTTTCGCGAAAGGGAGCAAGTATTATTACACCGAAGAAGAAGATGCCTTCCTGAACAAAACATACTCTGAGTGCCCGAACATTTCAATTGATTATGGTGTGATGGAAAAGGCCTCGAACGTGTATGTGCTGTGTGCCGATTTTGGATGGAGCGACCTGGGAACCTGGGGTTCACTTTGGGATAACTCCGATAAAGATGAAAACCAAAATGCCCTGAGCGGTAATAATATTAAAGTTTATGATACCGAAAACAGCATTGTAAATGTAGGCAGCGATAAACTTGTTGTTGTACAAGGACTCGACGGTTACATCGTGGC
>JAGYOI010000345.1 GCA_018399395.1 Prolixibacteraceae bacterium | reverse complement strand
ACCGCGGGCCTGAGTGTTGCTAATGCTATCTTTTGGCACGGCTATTGACAAATTTATAAGTCACATTGATTTAGATTGTAAAAAAGACATATTGTCAGAAAAATATAGGAAGATTATTATATGGCTGAGCAAGGTTTAAAAGATACTAAGAGTTTTATATTCAGTGGAATGGGTGGTGATGATTCAGAGTTTATCCCTATCATGGCCGATGGCGGTGAGGATGATTTGCTTGTGAAGAACATGCCAGACACACTGCCAATATTGCCACTTCGAAATACAGTTTTATTTCCGGGTGTGGTTTTTCCAATTTCGGTTGGGCGGATAAAATCGCTTAAACTGGTTAGGGAAGTGTACCAGACTAATGGGGTGCTAGGTGTTATTGCACAACAAAACCCCGATGTTGATGAGCCCTCTGCAAAGGATTTGCATAAAATAGGTACCATTGCCAAAATACTGAAGATTTTAGAAATGCCCGATGGCAACACAACCGTTATCATTCAGGGCAAACAGCGTTTCAGGCTTCAGGAGATGGTTGCTGATGAACCTTACCACCGGGCTAGGGTTGAAAAACTTGAAGAGTTTAAGCCCGAAGAAAATACTTCGGAGTTTAAAGCAATTGTTGAATCGTTAAAAGATATTGCCATAAAAATTGCCAAAAACTCAGCGAACATGTCGCCCGAGGCAACTTTTGCCGTGCGCAATATCGAAAATCCTTCGTTCCTGATTAACTTTATTTGCTCAAACGCTGAAATCAAAGTTAAAGAGAAACAAGGGTTGCTCGAACAGGATGACCTTAAAGAAAGGGGCGTTCAGGCCGTGTCATATCTGGTGCGCGAATTGCAGTTGGTTGAGTTAAAAAAGGATATCCAGTCGAAAGTGAAAACCGATATGGACCAGCAGCAGCGTGAATACCTGTTGCAGCAACAAATGAAAACCATTCAGGACGAACTTGGCGGAAACCCAACTGAAAAGGAAATTAATGAACTGAAAGAACGGGCCAAGAAGAAAAAATGGAACAAGGAGGTTGCAGAACTTTTTGAAAAGGAAGTCAATAAAATGTACCGTCTTAACCCGGCAGCCGGCGAATATTCGATACAGCTTACTTATGTCCAGACTTTGCTCGATTTGCCATGGAACGAATATTCTGAAGATAACTTCGATATGAAACATGCCCAGAAAGTGCTTGATGAAGATCATTATGGATTGGAACTGGTGAAAGAACGTATCCTGGAGCATTTGGCTGTTCTCAAGCTCAAGAACGACATGAAGTCGCCGATTATTTGTTTATATGGTCCTCCGGGAGTTGGTAAAACATCGCTTGGAAAATCGGTGGCACGTTCACTTGGCCGTAATTTTATAAGGATGAGCCTTGGCGGTTTGCACGACGAGTCTGAAATACGCGGCCATCGCAAAACCTACATTGGTGCTATGCCCGGACGTATTATCCAGAATATTAAAAAGGCTAAGACTTCAAACCCGGTTTTCATACTTGATGAGGTTGATAAAATTTCTCGCGACTTTCATGGTGACCCAGCTTCGGCATTGCTCGAAGTGCTCGACCCTGAGCAAAATTCAGAATTTCATGACAATTACCTCGACCTTGAATACGACCTGTCGAAAGTAATGTTTATAGCTACCGCGAACACCCTTAACACCATAAGCCCGCCATTGCTCGACCGTATGGAGCTGATTGAGGTGAGTGGCTACCTGGTTGAGGAAAAAGTTGAAATTGCCAAAAGGCACCTTTGGGCGAAACAATTGAAAAATCACGGGTTGTCCGATTACGGGCTTAAAGTTAACAACGGCGTTTTCGAATTTATTATTGAAAAATATACACGTGAATCGGGTGTGCGATCCCTTGATAAGCAGCTGGCCAAGCTTGTGCGTAAACTGGCAAGAAAAATTGCATTTGACGAAAAAGTTGATAAGGTTATTAGTGTAGATACCGTTCAGGATTGTCTGGGTGTCCCTAAATTCCTGAAAGAAAAATATCAGGGCAACGAGTTTGCCGGTGTGGTTACCGGATTGGCATGGACGGCTGTTGGTGGCCAGATTTTATATGTAGAATCGAGCCTTAGCAAAGGTAAAGGACAGTTAACACTTACCGGAAATTTGGGTGAGGTAATGAAAGAATCGGCCATGTTGGCACTTGAATATTTGAAAGCTCATGCCGATTCGTTGAAAATTGATCCCGATGTATTTAATAAATGGAATGTTCATGTACATGTTCCCGAAGGTGCCATACCTAAAGACGGTCCGTCGGCAGGTATCACAATGGTAACTTCATTGGCTTCTGCTTTTACGCAACGAAAAGTTAAGAACAGTGTGGCGATGACCGGCGAAATTACCTTAAGGGGCAAAGTGTTGCCCGTAGGTGGTATTAAAGAGAAAATCCTGGCCGCTAAACGTGCAGGTATCAATGAGATAATCCTTTCGGAAGATAACAAAAAA
>JAGYOI010000344.1 GCA_018399395.1 Prolixibacteraceae bacterium | reverse complement strand
TATAGCAGTTTGTAGAACCGACAGGCCCGAATGAGGAGCATGAACGGTAACCAAGCCTGTTCCTGCCCGCAAACAAGCCTTTGCGCCCAAAACTGCAGCGCCCATTTTCCCGTATGCACCAGCAATAAGCAATGCATGGCCAAAAGTTCCTTTATGCGAAAATCTTGCACGTTCATGTATCAATGAATGTGCTTCGCTATCTTCAAACAAAAAATAGCGGGTTGGTAATTGCGCTATCCCTTTTGGGTGCAGGCCAATATCAACGACCTCAACAACACCTGTATAAACTTCATTATCGGGAAACATGAAGCTGATTTTCGGAAACTGGAAGGTAACGGTATAGGTTGCCTGTACCATGTTTTCGGGTATATTGGCACCATTATCCTCTCCCATCAAACCCGAAGGTATATCAATAGCATATACTTTTGACCCTGATGAATTTATAAATTTTACGATATCTGACGGTAAACCTTCGAGCGGCCTGTTCAGCCCTGAGCCGAACAAAGCATCAATAATGACAGCCCTGTCCGATAACACCGGCAATTCGTCCATTTCGGTTAAGAATGAAACCGATACGTTATCGTTTTTCTCTAATCGTTTTAAATTAATATCCGGAGAACCACTTAACCCCTTGCCAAAGTCGAGTACATACACATGAACCACAGGCGTCTCAGTACTTGCCAGCATACGGGCAACTGCCAGTCCGTCGCCCCCGTTATTCCCGGGCCCGCAAAACACATAATATTCTGCATCATCCTCTTCGTTCTGAACGATAAACTTTGCAACCTGTTCTGCTGCCCGCTCCATCAAATCAATATCGGCAATGGGTTCAACCTCGATCGTATATCGGTCAATTTCAGGTATTTGCTTTGTAGTAAACAGCTTCATAATTGTTTGTCTTTAATCATTAAAGATAAAAATAATAATCCGACATTTTATCAATATTAAACAACCAATTGTACAACAAGTTTAAATGCGCTAAATGCAAGCATAAATCATATTTCATAAAAAAATAAAAATGCTACTTTTGTTGGCAATAAAACCAATTACATCATGACTAAAGATAAAGACAGAGCATTTTTTGGGCATCCTATAGGGTTGTCGACATTGTTCGCCACCGAGATGTGGGAGCGGTTTAGTTATTATGGCATGCGTGCCTTACTAGTATTATTCTTAACCGCTACATTTGCTAATGGCGGCTTCGAGATGGCCGAGTTAGATGCCTTTACCGTTTATGGTATTTTCACCGGTTTAGTTTATTTAACACCATTAATTGGTGGTGTTTTGGCCGACAAATTTCTAGGACAAAGGAAAACGATATACATTGGCGGGCTCACCATGGCCATTGGCCAATTTTTATTATCGTATAGTTCAACCCCTACCGGGCTTGATGTTGAACTTCGTCAACAGTTATTTTATGCCGGTCTGGGTGTGTTAATTTTCGGTAACGGTTTTTTCAAGCCGAACATTTCAACCATGGTGGGTGAATTGTACGACAACAACGATCCCAGAAAAGACAGTGGTTTTACCATTTTTTACATGGGTATCAACATTGGAGCATTCTTTTCGCCCCTTGTTGCCGGAAAGCTTGGAGAACAAGTAGCATGGCATTATGGTTTCCTTGCAGCTGCCATAGGTATGCTAATCGGTACCATCTGGTTTTTTGCCCGCAGCCACACATTTGGCAACAGCGGAATGCCACCCAGGGTTAAAGAATACCGAAACAGGCTTGCATTGCTTGACTGGGGACATATACTCATTTACACAGTTGGACTTGTAGGCATCATATTCGCTTTTATATTCGGATGGGATGCGGTTCCGGCCGATGTTCAAATATGGTCAATGCGCATTGTAGGTTTTGGTGCCCTTGCTTATCTTTTAACAAGTGTTATACGTGGCACAGAAACGAAAGACGAGTGGAGCCGGATTTTGGTAATAGTTGTACTTGCCATCTTCAACATCTTTTTCTGGGCAGGCTTTGAACAAGCCGGCACAACATTTAACGTTTTTGCCCGCGACAACACGCTCCGTGAATTTGGGAACTGGGTAATACCAGCCTCATGGTTCCAGGGCATTAACGCAATATTTATCGTTGGTTTCGCTCCATTGTTTAGTGTATTATGGATGAAACTCGACAAGAAAGGGCTAAACCCCAACACCCCGATGAAATTTGGCTGGGGACTTACACTCCTAAGTTTAGGTTTTGTAATTATGGCACTGGGAAATACCATTGCCGATACCGGAAAACTAATCAGTCCGCTTTGGTTGGTAATGGTTTACATGCTCCACACTTTCGGTGAACTCTGTTTGTCGCCAATTGGATTATCGATGGTCACAAAACTATCGCCCCCGAAACTTGTTTCAACCATGATGGGCGTATGGATGGGCTCGATGGCCGCCGGTAACTTTTTTGCATCACAAATGAAAGCCATTTCGTTAAATGTTGCAGAATCAATGGAT
>JAGYOI010000343.1 GCA_018399395.1 Prolixibacteraceae bacterium | reverse complement strand
CAGCCCAGACTATAAACTCACACACACCTATGCATTATCTGCTGAATACAGTAAGCGCTTCGATTTATTAAAAAGCTACGTTAGGGTTCAATTTAAAAACATAGATGACGAAGCCTTGGCAAATACTAGTTTTGAGGAACTTAGAAATATTGTAAAACCACGTTTGAAATTCAAGTACGATATATGGGGCACACGCTTATCCCCTTACCTGTTATCTGAGCTCTATTTGTCAGCTACTCATCTCACATTTAAGTTTTTAAAAATAAAAAATATAGCGGGTTTGGAATATACCTTTTTTAACGATAATGAGTTAAAGTTTTACTATCGTAACGATCGTGAATTAAATGCTTATTTACCATATATGTATCACACACTTGGAATAAATTATACAATTAAATTTTAAAATGAACAACCCTTTTTGCTATTATTCATTAATTATTTGTTTGGTTATGTTAACCTCATGTTACAATGAAATGGAATTTGCCCCTGAGCCAGTTGAATTTTCATCAGAAATGTATATAAATGGCAAGCCGGTAACAACAGATACACAATCAAAGCAAATGTTGTTCCCTGTTGATTCTTATAATTGCTTTGAGGCATTAATTGAATATGAAGATGGGTATGAGATTTATATCAATGGTGAAAATATTGAAAATGGTAATTTTTATGATTTTCGGGGCATTAAAAAGGATTCTTCTTTTAAAGTAGATATTTATAAAAAGGAGAACGCGAAAGAATCATATAAGCTTAAATTTACTCTTCTTCCTGTTTTGCAATTCAAACATCATTACAAAAAAATACTTGATGAACCAAAAGGACCGGCGCTCTTCTCTATGGTTACGGCAAATAATTATTGTATTAATTATTGTGGGGTTGAAACCCGGGGAGGTACTGCTAATTTGAGGCCAAAAAAATCTTATGGGTTTGAATTTTGGCACGATTATAAATTCCGAAACAATAAAGACACCTCATTACTTGGTATGTACATCGATGATGATTGGATTTTAGATGCGGTTTATAACGATTTTTCACGGATGCGTAACAGGGTTTCGTTCGATTTATGGGATAGAATACAACGCGATGCATCTAAAAATGATCTAAACATTCTATATTCATCAATTAAAGGCCAGTATGTTGAATTATTTATAAATAACAGGTACAATGGGCTGTACTGTTTGAACGAACGAATTGAAGGTGGAGTACTGGGCATAACGAAAGATGTGAGCGGGAGTAAGGGATTTTTGTACAAATCGGAAGGATGGTCTGATGCTAATAAGCTAACTGGATTACCCGATACAACATCAATTGATGCTGAAGGCCGATGTAATCAGTGGGAACAAAAATCCCCAAAATCTAAAGATGGTTTGATATGGTTGCCATTGTACAAATTTATCGACTTTGTTGTAAATAGTAGCGATGAAGCGTTTTATTATGAGATTTCAGATTTTTTGGTAATCGACCAGCTTATTGATTATTATATTCTTTTGAATGTTATTTGTGGTGTTGATAATGTTGGAAAAAATTATTTTCTGGCCTCTTGGTCTGGCGAAAGTCCCTTTTATATTATCCCATGGGATATGGATGCAACATGGGGGCGAGACCACAGAGGTGATGAAATAAATTTTGACAGATTAATTTACTTTCATCTTTTTGAAAGGGTTATTAAAGTAAATCCTCATGATTTCAATCAGCGTCTGAAAAAAAGATATTCGCACCTTAGAAAAGAAATTTTATCGGAAGAATCAATAAGGAAAATGTTTGAGCACTATGAGGAACTATTGCATAACTCGGGTGCTGTAAAAAGAAATAACCAAAAATGGCCTGATACGAAATCAGATATTCATGCAGAAACTGAATATATCAATGAATGGGTTAAAAAGCGCCTTCATTACCTCGATGGATATATTGATATAATTGATTGTAGGTACAATAATGCTCCTAACTAGTGAAATTTTAGGTTGATATTTTTAATATTGTGAACCAATATAAGAAGCCACAGGATTTAATAAAGGCTCGGTGAGCATGATAAATACTTCCTGAGGTGCTGGTGGCGATTGTTGTTCATTGTTTGTAAGGGCAAGTATATCATTTGGGAGTGCGCGTTTATCCCCATTATATTGCGCCCAGTTGTTATTCCAAACATATTCGTTTGTAAATTTCTGGTTGTTAATGGGTTCTCCCTGGAATTCTTCAATTGACACCCTTATAATAGCATTGGCCGTCAATTCCCGGTTATAAACCACTACATCGGCCTGAACAATTCCTTTGGCATCATGTGTGTTTCCTTCATTATCGGTGTATGTCCCTACCGAAAGGCTGTCGGATGTATAGGTGCGGTTTTGTTCATGTTCTCTTATTGCCCCAATGTTAAACCTTGCCACCTGTATGCTTACAACCTGATGGGGGGCGATATTAAGTTCTTCTGCCATTTTGGGGTGGTAAAACTTCACAAATTCGCCGGAAGCTCTTTTTAC
>JAGYOI010000342.1 GCA_018399395.1 Prolixibacteraceae bacterium | reverse complement strand
GCCGGGTTTGCCCCTGCCTGTCGATACGCCCAATGCTTTGCTTTCGTTGAAAGTAGCTGAATGAATTGGAGTAGAAAATTGCCTGGCAACTTACATCCTGCATACCATTTAAGCCGGTGCCGCCGCTTTGCATTGTAGCGACAAAGTACTTTCGTTTCCCTTGCTTGAAAAGTTCAAGTTGGTTGTCGCGGTCTTTTCGGTTTTTACCCGTGAAAATGGCGCAATTATCAACCCCCAGGCTTTGAACAACCTGTTCGGTTTCGTATATGTATTTGCAGAAAATTACCGTTGGCTGGTTAAGCTCTACACGCTTAAACAATTCGGGCTTATTGGTATTGAGAATAGTAGGTTGATGGTCGCCCTTGCTTTTGTAATAACCCGATGCAATTTGCTGCATACGTGTAAACACTTCAAAAATGTCGGTTGCTTTAACCTCGTCACGTTCAATAATTTTTAATAAGCGCTCTTTTTCCCAGTAATAATATTCATGTTGATCGGGGGTAAAGGAACAAACATGTTCTTTAGAGGTTAAAGCCGGAAGGTCGAGGGCTTCACCTTTTGAAATTTGATAAGTATAAGGTTCGAGCAATCCCATTAGGTGGTCAATATTTTTATACCCAATAATTTCATCGCCACTTATACCACCAAGTATTAAATATTTCTCCTCGAATTTCAGCCAGTTTTTTACTCCGATAATTGTGTCGGAAAGCATTGCGTACTGCATGTACAGGTTATGCACATTCTCGGTTACCGGTGTACCGGTCATTACCACCTTGTAACTTGCTTTATCGCAAACCATTTTAATGCGTTTGCTTCGTTTTGCCAGAGGATTTTTAACCATGTGGCTTTCGTCGATAATTATTTGTGTTTCGTTATCAACAAAATTAAGCGCATCGAAAAAAGCCTTTGGGCTTGACGATATGCTTTCGGTACCAATAATCTTCCAATGCAAAGGAATATCCGGCGCCCATTTAAATATTTCATCGCTAAAATTCTTTTTATTAGAAACAGGGCAGAATATAAGCGCTTTTTTTATTTGCCCCGCCTGGCACCTGCTTGCACACAGGTCGAGGGCTATTTTTGTTTTGCCGGTACCCGTGTCGGCATACAGTGCGCTTACTTTCATACTGCATGCGAAACGTAAAGCTTCGGCCTGGTGCTTTTTACTGTTTTCGTGCACAGGCAGGATATCATCTTTTAAACGCTGGTGTAGCGGAACGTTTTTCCGCTCAAGCTCACAATCCATAATAAGTTCGTGGAACTGTTTTTCAATTTCAGCCTTATATTGTGCTGCACGTTCATTATCCCAGTAGTTCGGGTGGCGGTCATTCTCCACTTTAACAACCGGGGTTAAGCGGTCGTTTATTATCTCAAAATATGCAGTGGTTTTAATACCACCGCCACGCTTGCCATAAGGGATGTACAGGCGTTCTTTGTTTGCTCTTTTCAGGTGGTAAAGCCTTGAGCCTTTTATTCTTTTTTCGAGTGATTGCAGTGTTGTCATTTTTCAATAATCATTTTATGCCAGTTTTTACCCGGTGTTGTTTGTTTGAATCCAAGTTCTTTAGCAAGACCTAAATCTTCAGTTGTGAAATAAGCATACAGCTTTTTGACTTCTGATTCGTTAAAGCATTTAGTTTTAATGTGCTTAATTATTTCGACAGTATTATGCTTATTGCCATCGATGGCATAAAGGTTTTTGATACTCATTGAAACATTTGTGCGCTCGATTGAACCAAATGCTTTCAGCTCGGAACCATCATATAAAAAAAACCATGTCATGCCCTCGGCGGTGGTAATTTGGTTATCGAGTTCGCGAACAACTTTGCGATCCATTGCATACGGACCAATAATAGAATAAACAAGCGGGTCATTCCAGTTTAGATGCTTGATTACTGTTTTGCCTGGTTTGCGTTTTATTTTACACCAACCTTCTTCAATGGCCTTTTGCACGTCGGGCAATTCGGTAGCCGGAAGTGGAAAGTTTTGAATTTCGAACGTGGCATTGGTCACACAAGTAGCCCAGTTTTTTACTGAGCCACCTGAATCGTATTCGCCACTTACGAAAATAATATCATCGCCAAGCTTGGCGCCCGAATCACGACCAAAGGCACGTGCAATTGTTCTTCCAAACAAAACAACAGGACGGCACCCGGCACTTTCGGTATAGTTTTCAATAAGCAGAGAGCAATCTTCGTAAGGAGCTTCACCGGTAGTACCGAAGAATTCAATCATTGCCTCACGTACGTAGTCGATAATGCTATCGTCGAAATACCAGGCATTTTCAGACTTGATAAATTTACCGCGAAAATTGCGGCACTTTTGTACAAAGTCGGCATTGTAAGGTGTGCTAACTTTTACTTTATCGTCAATTATTTCGAGTTTTATTTCTTGTGACATGGCGTTTATTTTATCATTATGAAATCGGCACAATCCTGATGATTGTTGAAATGAAGCGTATCTGCAATTATACCATTGAAGCAATA
>JAGYOI010000341.1 GCA_018399395.1 Prolixibacteraceae bacterium | reverse complement strand
AGATTGACGTGATTTCAAAATCAAATAATTAGGCCGGGCCCCGGCTGAATTTGACCATCATGGACAGGAATGCTTTTGGGGGTGCTGAATTGCTGAACCTAACCATGGCAGGCACCTATGAAGCTCAATTGGGAGGGGCTGTTGATAATTTGTACACTTATTCTTATAATCCTCAGGCCGAGCTTACCTTTCCCCGTTTTCTTGTCCCTTTTAACCTGAATAAAACGAAAAGCATTTATCTTCCAAAAACCCACTTCTTATTTTCCTATAACTTTTTAAAGAAGGTAGATTATTTCGATATGCGCACCTTTGAGTTTGTTTTTGGATACCGGTGGAAAGATGATGTCAGGAAAGAGCATGAATTGAATCCCATTGATGTGAGTTTTTCATCGATACGAAATAAGTCAGCTGAATTTACTGAATTGCTGGAGTCGAACCCGTTTTTGAAAAAGAGCTATGAAGAACAATTCATTGCCGGTGGCAACTATTCATTTACCTACAACGAGCAGATGCTACAGGGGAAAAAAGTGCATTCATTTCTTCAGGTAAAATCAGAAATCGCGGGAAATATACTGTCGTTGGCTAATTTGATTGGCGGCAATCCCGTTTCGTCAGAAAATCCAGCAACTTTAGCAGGTTCAGCTTTCTCACAATACGCAAGGCTGAGTGTCGATGGCCGGGTATTTTTCAACCATAAAAACAGAAACAAGACAGCAATGCGGTTTTTTGCCGGTTTTGGAAGGCCATTTGGGAATTCATCCATTATGCCATATTCAAAACAATTTTTTAGTGGCGGCCCCAGCAGCATACGCGCTTTTCATATAAACTCTGTTGGTCCCGGCAATTATTTTCAGGATACCAATGTTCAGGGTTTTTTGCAAATGGGTGGTGATGTAAAGCTTGAAATGAATGCCGAATATCGCTTTAATATTTTCAGCTATTTTAAAGGGGCTGTTTTTGTCGATGCCGGGAATGTTTGGTTGTTCGAATCAAATCCGGCTTTAATCGGAACCCCATTTTCTTTTTCTGATTTCGCTGGCCAACTGGCCGTAGGTACAGGCGTGGGGTTGCGCATCGACGTTTCGTTTTTCGTTTTAAGGTTTGATTTGGCCACACCCCTGCGCAAACCCTGGATGGAAGATGATAAGCGCTGGGTTATCAACAAAATCGACTTCGGAAATTCTGCCTGGCGAAAAAACAACCTGTTGCTGAATGTGGCCATTGGCTATCCTTTTTAAACAAACATGTGATTTCTGCAACTCTTACGGTAACTTATGTAATGCTTTCGGGCATTAAATCACTCACCTTTATATCGTGAAAATATTTTCACGACAAATTATAAATAAACAAGACTGAACTCAGTGAAAACTGAAAAGAAACTTTTCACCATGAGACGAATAAATCCGGTCAAAAAAGCCATACCAAACCTGAGAAATGCAACGATCAGGCTCAGCGAGAGATCGATTGATAAAAAAGAGAAAGCCAATGCTTTTTTATTGGAGATTGGAAATTTCATTTTATTCATGTCGCGTACAATTAAAGAAACCTTTTCACGCGGTTTTGAATTCAAGGAGTTTCTAAAGCAATGTTACCATATCGGCTATAAATCATTGCCCCTGATATCAATTACCGGTGCCATAATGGGATTGGTTTTGACCATACAATCGCGACCTGTACTCGATAAGTTTGGGGCTGTAAGTGTTTTGCCCAGTATGGTAGTTATATCACTGATAAGGGAAATTGGACCGGTGATTACCGCACTTATTTGTGCAGGAAAAGTAGGCTCGGGTTTAGGTGCCGAATTGGGCTCTATGAAAGTGAGCGAGCAGATTGATGCCATGGAGGTTTCGTCAACCAACCCAATACGGTTTTTAGTGGTACCAAGGGTTTTGGCTGCAACACTAATGTTACCCATATTGGTATTGTATGCCGATGCATTGGGTGTAATGGGCAGTTGGATTGGTTCAAACATTAAGGGTGACATCACTTTTGTATTGTTTATATCGAAGGCATTCAAGTATTTAGAGTTGATCGATTTTTTGCCGGCTTTTATTAAAACGTTTTTCTTTGGCGCCGTAATTGGTTTAGTAGGGACTTACAAAGGATACACGGCAGGACGTGGCACCGAGAGCGTGGGAAAAGCAGCAAACTCATCGGTAGTGCTGGCCTCGTTGCTTGTAATAATTGTCGATATGATTGCTGTTCAGGTTACCGATATGCTGATTTAAATGAGAGGGAGATTGAAGGAGATTGAAAAAGATTGAAAAAGATTGATGGAGATTGAAGGAGATTGAAGGGAGATTGAAAAAGATTGATGGAGATTGAAAGAGATTGAAAGAGATTGATTGAAGGAAAAAGATTGGAGAAGATTGATTTGAAAAAACAGGCATCTTGGAACCTGAAACTTGAAACCTGAAACTTGAAACTTTTACCCCTGTGAAATAACGCTTTGCGTTAATATCTTCGATATTATTTCACGGGGTAAACCTG
>JAGYOI010000340.1 GCA_018399395.1 Prolixibacteraceae bacterium | reverse complement strand
TATTATTTCATGTTTAGGCATTATACATTTTTATCCTTTCAAAAAGGTTTTTCACACTCACTTTTTCAATATTTGGCTCTGGTATTCGCGAAAGCATTCTATAGCTTTTCACAAAACGAATAAGACCTTCTCCCCTCTCACCTATTACTTCGAGGCCGCCAATTGTAGTATCAACAGCCTCAGAATATGACATTTGTCCTGCATTATCGGCTTTATCTTTCCAGATATCGCGTAACGATTGCGCAATTGAGGTTACCGGTGCCAGTGAGTTCATAATCTCGTGCGTGAGCACCCGAATAAGCTTTTGCCACGAATCGAGCTCCTTTTCGTCCAACTCCTGACGGATATTTTTCAGGGAGTAAATCCGAAAATTTTTATTCTCGAATTTAATTATTGTAAGTGATACCGACAGAAAACAGAGTTCGTCGTTGACAAGGATTCGAACTGTTTCGGTTTTGCCGGGAGAGAGCGAAAGCAACAGCCCGTGTAGCACTGCACTTCGTTGTTGTAGCAGTTTAAGGTTCGATTTGGGATGAAGACCCATGTAATATTTTGCAGTGGAATTTAGAAGCTCCACGTAGCCCGCATCGTCGAAAACCACCAGTCCCGTTGCCGAATGCTCGATGAGCTCCTGATAAAACCGCTCTTTATAGGCCATTTGCCGCTTCCAAAGTTTTATGCGCTCGTTAACCCGGTTCATGCTTTGGTGCAAGAGCCGAACCGACTTGTCGGGCACTTTTTCCGGGAAGGTCAGTGTTGTGTCTTCGTTGCGAATGGCATCGAAAAAGAAGGCTGTCTTTCGGTTCACCGATTGAAAAAGGGTGAAAATGGCTATGCTTCCCACAATAATTAGAACCAAGCCGGCAACCAACAATACAGGGTTGTGGGTTAAATAGCCGTTTGTAACCAACGCACCTCCGCCGGTTAAGCAAAGTATGCGAATAATTATTTTTAAGCGAAACGATTTATGTTTCATACCGTTTCATTTTGTTATACAGTGTTTGACGTGTAATTCCCAAAGCTCCGGCAGCAGCCGAAAAATTACCCTGATGGCGTTGCAATGCAGCCTCAATAAGTTTGTTTTCCATTTCGTCGATGGTCATTTCGAGCGACACGTTTGCACCCGAAGCAGCACGAAATACAAAATCGGTAACATCGAGGCAAAGCGAATCGGCCAGGATAACCGCCTTTTCGATGGTGTGTTGAAGCTCGCGAACATTGCCCGGCCAACAGTAGTCTTCGAGTTTTTGGAGGGCTCGCTGCGAAATTCGCAAACCCGTTTTACCATACTTCGATGCATATTTTTCGATAAAGTAGTTTGCAAGCAAGGTAATATCGCCCGAACGCTGACGTAATGGGGGTACCTCGATGGTGATGGTGTTAATGCGGTAGAGCAAGTCTTCGCGAAAAGTTCCGTTTGCGGTCATCTCCTCTAAGTTACGATTGGTGGCCGATATTAGCCTTATGTCGATGGCCCGGGGTGTATTTTCGCCCAATCGAACAATGGAGCGGTTTTGCAGTGCAGCCAGCAGTTTCGACTGTAAATGGAGGGGTATGTTGCCAATCTCGTCGAGAAACAGTGAACCACCCGAAGCCACTTCGAATTTGCCAATGCGATCCTCGCGGGCATCGGTAAAGGCTCCTTTGCGGTGGCCAAAAAGCTCGCTCTCGAATAAGGTTTCGGGTAGTGCACCCATGTCAACGCCCACCAACACATTGTCGGTACGCAGCGAAAGACGATGAATTTCGCGGGCAATCAACTCTTTTCCGGTGCCATTTTCGCCGGTAATCAACACATTGGCATCGGTAACAGCCACTTTGGCAACCATGCGTAAAACATCGTTCATAGCAGCAGAGCGGCCAACAAGAGGGCTGCGGCTTTTGTTTATTTCGCCAATAAGTCGTTTTTCTTTTCCTTTAAGGGTGGTCAGCTCGCGCTGCGAAAGTGTATAGTTAATGGCGGCTTTAAGGGTGGCCAACAATTTTTCGTTCTCCCATGGTTTTAAAACAAAATCGTAGGCACCGTTTTTAATGGCCTTCACCGCCAGGTCAACATCGCCGTAGGCTGTCATCATTACCACGCTGGTGTCGGGTGCAGTTTCCCTGAACCGGTTCAACCAGTATAAACCTTCGTTACCGCTGTTGACCCCGGCCTTAAAATTCATGTCGAGCAATATGGCATGAAAGGGCTGCTTTTGCATCGCGTTAAATCCCTGATCGGGCGAAACATAGCTGCTGCATTCGATGTTGCCAACCCTAAGCAGCATTTCGAGCGCACTTAAAATACTGCGGTTGTCGTCAATAATTAATACCTTTTGTTTATCCATGGCAATTGTTGTAGGGCCAAATTTCGGTAATTGTATGATAATATCACACCTGTTGTAAAAATATTTTACACTCTATTTGTTTGAACAACTACTTAATGTGCTGACCAACAATAAAATAATATTTTTGGTACAGTGCTTGCCCTAAAATGAATTGGATATAGAATTATTGATTCGAATGA
>JAGYOI010000034.1 GCA_018399395.1 Prolixibacteraceae bacterium | reverse complement strand
GTTTATATTGAAAACGAGTTATTCCATCAAACCGGCACCATTAAAATTGATGCCAATTTTTGGGTTGCGCTGGTTGTTATTCCAACATTTTGGGTGATTTTTTATTACATAACCGGTTTTTACCGCAATATATATCGCCGTTCACGATTAATTGACCTGGGACAAACAGCCTTTACAACAATTATTGGTGTTACCATTATCTTTTTCACCTTGTTGCTCGATGATTCAATATCGACTTACAAACATTATTACAGCCTATATTTCACCTTGCTGGGCCTTCACTTTTTCCTCACGCTTATTCCAAGGTTAATTTTGACCAGCCGTACAAGCCATAAAATACAAAACAGGGAAATAGGTTTCAACACACTCATTGTGGGAGGCAGTGCCCAGGCGGTGAACCTTTACATCGAAATGGCTTCGAACATACGCACTACGGGAAACCGGATTATTGGTTTCGTGAAAATTAACGACCTAAACGACTTGCAGCTAAAAGAATATACGCCACTTTTAGGATCGATTGAAGACATACCAAGAATAATTGACGAGAACAATATTGAAGAAATCATCCTGGCCATTGAAACTTCAGAACATAACAAGATTCAACATATATTATCGGCACTCGATTACCGAAGCATAACCGTTAAAGCCATACCCGACATGTACGATATTCTTTCAGGAAGTGTAAAAATGAGCACAGTGTACTCGAGCCCCCTTGTGAAAATATCAAATGGTATTATGCCAGCCTGGCAGGAAAACATGAAACGCTTAATTGATGTTACATTTTCAACACTCGCTTTAATCATTTTTGCCCCATTTTTCCCGTTGGTTTATTTTGGTATAAAAACCTCATCAAAAGGGCCAATTTTGTACTCCCAAAAGAGAGTGGGACGCTACGGAAAAGAATTTACCATTTACAAATTCAGAAGTATGGTGCCAGATGCCGAACCCAATGGCCCTGCACTCTCATCGAATAACGACCCGCGTATTACAAAATTTGGTCAGTTTATGCGCCGTACACACATCGATGAAATACCACAATTCTTCAATGTTATAAAAGGCGACATGTCGCTGGTTGGGCCACGTCCCGAACGCCAGCACTACATTGATGAAATAAGGAGAAACGCGCCTCATTACATTCAACTTCAGCGTATCAGGCCGGGAATCACTTCATGGGGCCAGGTTAAATACGGATATGCTTCCGATGTTGAGCAAATGGTAGAACGGGCACCTTTTGATATTATTTACCTGAAGAATATTTCACTTTATCTGGATTTCAAAATATTGATTTACACACTTATTAATTGTTTCTCGGGCAAGGGTAAGTAATTATTTGCTTTCAGAAGAATCAGACTTCGCTTTTTCTTCTTTTTCGTCATATTCCTTTTCAAGCATCAACACAATTTGCTCGATAACAAAATGTTTGTAGTGTGGATCGTATTCTTCTTTTAAATCGTTATTAAAAATCCGCGCTATGCCCTGCCAAAACAAAGCGGGTAGTCCGCCTTTCACTTCTTTGATAATCGAATATGAAGTATTGCCGGTCTCCCTGTCGATAAGTAAAATCAGGTAGCGGCCCTCAGAAATGGTAAGCTTTTTAAGTTCGTCTTCATGACGCTTGAACAACTCCCGTTCAACATGCCTGACATACTTTCGCTTATCCCGTTCTTTATCCGCTTTCTCGTACATTTCGTTATACTGTTGCAACTCAACAACAGCCTCGCGGGCAAAGGGGTAAACCTTACGCAGCTTACGAACAAGCCGGGAATAGCGGCGATAGTTCATTTTACGCCCACGCTCAGGATGAACATCTATGGCATCAAGCTCAACATATAACAATGAGTCATTATCTGCGGTGACATAAATCGTATCATTTGCTTCCGCTTTCTGTGAAAAAACGGACAGCGGAATATTAAAAAGGATAACCGTTATTATTATTAACAATCGTTTCACGAATCAAAGTTATTTAATAATCTATTTATTACAATAATCACATTGCCATTCTATTGATGAAAATGACAATATTCATTAAACTGAACATATTTACATCCAAAAAGAATGCCTAATTTTACCCAACCAATTATTACGACTATGCAGAATATCAAAATTCATTCCGAAATAGGAAAATTAGAGGGGGTAATTGTTCACTCACCCGGACAGGAAGTAGAAAAAATGACTCCGGGCAATGCTGAACGTGCACTTTACAGCGATATATTAAACCTTTCGGTAGCATCGGAAGAGTACCGCCAGTTTAAAGGGGTGCTTCAAAGACATTGTGAAGTTCATGAAGTGAAAGATCTTCTTGCCGACATTTTATCCGATGATAATGTAAAAAATAACGTGCTTGATGAAGTTTGCCGTGCCGAAGGAGTACCCGGTTTAAAAGAAAACCTGGGGCAACTTTCGAACACGGAAGCTGCACGGCAGCTAATCGAAGGTGTAGAATTGTTGCGCGATAACCTCACCCGCTACCTGAGCGACGAGCGTTACAGCCTCAGGCCCCTGCACAATTTCCTGTTTACCCGCGATGCTTCAATTAGCATGTACAACAAGGTACTTATAGGCAAAATGGCCAGCAACGTACGCGAACGCGAATCAATCATCATGGATGCAATTTTCAAAAACCATCCTCGCTTCGGAGTTGAAACCATTTCGGCAGCCAGCCTCAATGCACCCGAAATAAAAATTGAAGGTGGCGATGTATTAATTGTCCGCGACGACGTACTGGTTATCGGAACCGGCATCCGCACCTCAACCCACGGGATTGACTTCATAATTGAAGCCATCAGGAAACAGAAAAAAGAGAGGAGCCACATCATTGTTCAGGAACTCCCCGACACACCTGAATCGTTTATACACCTCGACATGGTATTTACTATGCTCGACCGGGATACCTGTATGGTTCACGAGCCACTTATTATGACCCACAACCGCTACCGCACCATCCATATCGTAATTGATAATGGCAGGGTTGACTCAATCAGCACGGCCCCAAACCTGTTGTCGGCACTAAAAAGTACAGGAATCGACCTTGAGCCGGTGAAGTGTGGCGGCGAAGACACCTGGCACCAGGAACGTGAGCAGTGGCACAGCGGTGCAAATTTTCTGGCACTCCAACCCGGGGTAGTTATCGGGTACGAACGGAATAATTATACAGCCGAAGCACTTGGACATAAAGGTTTCAACATTGTTAAGGCAACCGATATTATTAAAAATGACCTGCCCATACCCGATTCGAAAACCCTGATCACCATAGCCGGGGCCGAACTGGCACGTGGCGGCGGAGGGGCACGGTGCATGAGTATGCCCGTGAAGCGTCAAAATGTAAATTGGTAATGTCAACAGATTATTAGATTTAAATTGATATGCGAAAACTTAAAAACAGCGAATTAAACCGTATTGACATTGACACATTTAAAACCACAGGAAAAACACCTGTGGTGGTGGTTCTTGACAACATCAGAAGCTGCAATAACATCGGGTCGGTTTTTCGAACCTCCGATGCCCTGTTGGTTGAAAGTATTTATTTATGCGGTTACACTGCCACCCCGCCTAACAAAGACATACACAAAACCGCGCTTGATGCCGAGAAATCGGTTGACTGGAAATATTTTAATGACACTAGCGATGCCGTGACCGAACTAAAAAATAATGGCTATAAAGTTTATGCCATTGAGCAGGTCGATAAAAGCATTCTGCTTCCCGATTTTTTGCCCGAAGCTGATGAGAAAATTGCCATAATATTCGGAAATGAGATAAAGGGGGTTCAACAAAAAGTTATCGACCTTTGCGATGGGGCTATTGAAATACCACAATACGGCACAAAGCATTCCTTCAATATATCGGTAAGTGCCGGTATTGTTTTGTGGGATCTTTTCAACAAGATGATGCCCTGAAAAATCAACCTAACTCCGGTTTCATGATACCAGAATTCAGGACTTTTTCGCAAAGCCACCCGGCAACAATCATCGACAAGCGTTTTTCATTATCGCTGGCTGTACCATAACATACAACCGGGAGCACCCATTCGAGCAAAGCCATGTAATATGGAAGCTCAACACTCTTTCCAACGGCACTTTTTAACGCGTATCCCCTCATTTTTCTACTCATCAGAACATTTCGCCTAACCGATTCCGGATAAGAATCATCGATGTTAAAATGCTGTCCGAACGGTTCATCAGCGTAAATCTTACGATATAGTTGCAGCATCAAATTCCAATCTTCACGATTCTCAACATTAATATTTTCCATCATAAAAATAGCCTCCAGCCGGGCAAAGTCAGAAACGATACTGCGCTGCCTGGTTTCAGAAAAATCAATCAGGTAAACATTCATGTCTTCATCAAGTAAGATATTTTGCATATTCAGGTCGCCATGGCATATCGAAACATAAAAATCGACTGGCACATCACTAAGTTCACTGTATTTATATTTCAAAAACCAATATGGATTTACAAGCGCACCTTTATCTTCTGGTAACTCAATCAATTTATCATCCGATGATAGTTGAAATTCGTTCTCGGCTGTTTCTATCAGGTTGCTAAAGAAAGCATGGGTCGGGTTATGTTCCCTGAACGGATAAACCTGTGACTCAACCGGCTGACCGTACCAAGGTTTAAGGATATCCAGAAAAATCTTGTCGAACAATGGCTCAAGTTTTTCTGCCGGCCAGTTTTGATAGTAATAAGCAAGCCATTTTAACCGGCTGTTTTCACCTCCAATACCTACAAAATTATATCGCAAGGCCCCCCTGTTCCCAAAAAATGAAGTACCGAGCACCATGGCACTATTATTCAGGATATAAGGCATGGCATTTTCACGACAACGGTCGGCTTCGCGGGTAATCATTGCTTTATCGGCAATTTTCAGGACAGTTGGCCTCAACTTCCGGTGCTTGGCATCGAACGAAGCAACCTGGTATGTTTGCGCCGAAAAACCACCATGAAGTTTTTTTAACACGATACGCTGTGAGTCATTGTATAGTTTACGGCATAAAAGTTTATACTCTTCAGGGATATAATAATCACCAGCGGCTTCAATATGTAAAAGCTTCCCGGTTGCATTCGCCACAGAATTCGAATTAAACCCATAAACGACAGGGTTTATCAGCCCTTTTGAAAAATCAAAAGCTGCAACATCTTTTATATTTTCAAAAGTCAGCAAGTTTTTCAGGTTTTCTGTCAATTGCTGATCATTACTGCCAGTTTGCATCTTGTCAAGCAAAAATGAAACTCCAATACTACGCCCGCTTTCATGTTTATCGAAATAAGCATCAACAATAGAACTATCTGATCTCAAAAACTCAAACAAATCGCTATTATAAAATAATACAAATGAAAGAGATGGCCCTTCAGGGTTATTATCTGCAACGATAGCTGCATGAACCCTGCCGCCTTTATTCCCTGAATGCTGAAATCCACGTTGTATAAGCATGTTCAGTTCATCGGCGGACAGTTTTTCACTTCCACGATAGCGCATCAATACATCGGCCCCTTTATCGAATGACAAAGCATTATCAACGTCCATTACCCCGTCCGATGGATCCTGAACAATCCTGTAATCGGGCTGAACACCGGTATTTAAAGGGATAAAACCGGCACAATGTTGCATAGTAACAAATACGCCTTTCGTATCGCTCATCAGTCCGCCATCAAGGGCACCAAAACCAATTGACCAACCCAATTCGTTGTAACCGGCCACGCACTGTCCCCACAAATATAATTTATCGTTATTGCTTGTTGCCTGAATGCTAACCTTACCCCCGCGGTACTCAAATTCGCTGCAACATTTTTCAGATTCAATTTTTGTTTTAACGTTCACTAATGCTTCATCTACCGAATTACTGAAAGAGAACACATTATGCAGGCCTGCCATCTCGAACACACTGTACACTTCGGGCTTAGTACCAACCAATAACAGGCCCCCGTTTTGGGGTTTTAGTATTTTTTCAACTTTAAGGAACGAACGTATACCATTACTCGACAAGTAAGTGCAATTCTTCAAATCAACGATTAAAAATCGTTGATTTGTAACAAGATGCCCGGCGGCTTCATCAAAATCATTGCTGGTAAGTGTGTCAATCCGGCCATTTACAAACAAACACGGCACTTGCTGTTTTCTGTCAACTGAAATGGTAAGCATATAAACAATTGTTTGGTTAAGGCAGAAAGTTAAGAATTATTGTTCAAGTCAACAATCATAAAACCACAGCAAGGCATAAAAAAAGCCTGCCAAAACTGACAGACTTTTCAATATTTAAAAATTACAACACTTCATTATTCTTTGTCGCATTCAGCTTTCTTTTCGCTACATGATGACTTTTTCTCAGCACAAGCTGATTTTGTTTTCTTATCACAATCGGCTGATTTTGTTTTCTTGTCACAATCAGCTGATTTTTTCTCAGCTTTCTTGTCGCATTCAGCTTTTTTCTTCTCGTCACCTTCTACATTCACAATCTGTACATCTGTATCGACAGCATTAACAACTGTTGGTGCAAATACAGCTAAAGCAAACACAAATAAAAATGAATAAACAATTTTCTTTTTCATAACTATTATTTTTAATGATTAATATTTTAAATAATTTAAATGGTTACTGATATCTCTCTGTTTAGAATGATTCAAAACTAATGAAATAAACATACAATACACGTTATAGTTTTGTTATTTGATGTTAACGTGATGTTAATGTCTGAAAAATCGTGTTAGTTTCATTATTTTTGCCCTGATATGAAGAAACCCGGGAAACAAACCATCCTTGCATTATTCACCTTTATTGCCCTTTTGATAATACTGGCAGTACAGGTAAACTGGGTATTCAAAGCAGCTAAGCTCGAAGAAGAACAATTTAACCTAACCATTAACAACGCCCTCTCGGAAGCACGTCGTGCCATTGGTGCAACAGCTCGTGAATGTCCCGACATGCAAAATTATTTGTGTGGTAACCAGTGCAAAACGCACATACGCAAAGAAAAAATTGACGAAATAGATAGCATCATACATTCGAACCTCGAAATTCAGAACATTGATCTTGATTATACTTTTGAAATAACCGATACAACCATCACCTATCCCCCGCGTTTTTTTGGCAACAGGTGCTACCTGCAAAGCCTTAACGGCTTACTTGAAAAAGACAACATTAAAATCAGGCTTGAATTTCCGGGGCGTAGTGAGTTTTTAATGGCACAAATCAGGGGCGTGTTTCTACTGGCTTTTATTTCGCTTATATTCGTGGCAGTTTCATTTTTCATCACGCTCCGCTTGTTCCGGAAAGAGCAAATGATGGTACAACAAACCTCGGATTTCATCAACAACATGGTACACGAGTTTCAGACCCCTCTCTCGAACATCCATCTGGCAGCGAGCATGGTCAAGAAAAAAACCGATGGGTTGAATGATGATAAAATCGACGAATATATTGCAGTTATAAAAAAAGAAAACCAGCGGTTAAAAGTCAATGTTGAAAAGATACTGAGAGCATCATCAGATCAGGCAAATAACTATGAAAGTGAAACATTGAAGATAAATGAACTCATTAAACATGTAAGCCACTCATATCAACACCGCGTTGATGCTATGGGAGGTGAAATACACCTAAACCTTAATGCACGCCATTCAAAAATTCAAGGCTCACTTGAGCACTTCAACATTATCATATCAAACCTGATTGACAATGCACTGAAATACTCAAAAGAAGCCCCGATGATTAACATTGCCACAAAAAACAACCAGGGCAATATAATACTTACCATAGAAGACAATGGCATTGGGATTGACAAGAAGTATCACGATAAAATATTTGAGAAATATTTCAGGATTTCAACCGGTGATATTCATAATGTAAAGGGATTTGGCATTGGTTTAACGCTGGTGAAAAGAATGGTTGAAAAATATAACGGAGTCATTTCAGTGTCCCGATCAAAAAAACAAGGCACAATATTTACAATTGTTTTACCTTTGAAACATGAAGCGAACGAAGATATTACTGGTTGAAGATGATACAAGTCTGGGGTTTTTACTTGTCGACTATCTGGAATCGAATGGCTTTGATGTTAAACTTTATCGCGATGGCGATTCAGGAATGAAAGGTTATAAGGCCGGAAATTTTGATTTCTGCATCCTCGACATCATGTTGCCCGGCATCGATGGATTTTCGCTTGCCAAGAGAATTCGGGCTGAAAATAAAACCATACCGATTATTTTTCTCACGGCCCGCTCGATGAAGCAGGATAAAATGAAAGGTTTCGACATTGGGGTCGACGACTACATAACAAAACCTTTTGATGAGGATGAACTGTTATGCCGAATAAACGCAATTATTACCCGGTATAATATTCAGCCTAATGAAGATATAAATAAAGAGATATACCAATTCGGTGTATTCACATTCGATTATAAAAATTTGTTGTTAAAATCGAATACGAACAAAAAAAGATTAACTCAAAAAGAAAGCGAAGTATTAAGAATACTTTGCCTGAGGCCCAATGAAATTATCACACGCGAAAACATTATGGTTTCGATATGGGGCAACAACGATTACTTTATTGGCCGCAGCCTTGATGTATTTATTGCCAAACTAAGGAAATACTTAAGTGAAGACCCAAATATTAACATTGAAAACATACCCAAAGTAGGCTATATACTTAGAACAGAAAAATAAAAAAAGCCCCTGAACAGGAGCTTTTTTGTTACTATTTATTTTCTAATAAAATGGTTTCAATATAATTTCTGAACATTTCTTTCGTTTGTTCCTTATCTTTGGCAATACCCGAAGTCATAGTAGGTTTACCTTCCATCGGGCAATATAAAAATGCCGGGATGCCCGACACACCAAACACCTGTGCCAGTTCACGTTCCTGATCAACATCAACTTTGTAAACATCTATTTTGCCCTTATATTCCTGTGCCAGTTCTTCAAGAATTGGTGACGTTATACGGCATGGGCCACACCAGTCGGCATAAAAATCAATCAGGCAAGGCTTATCTCCTTTAAAAACCCACTCCTGGGTATTGTTTTCATAATCCATTACGTTGGCAATAAAATCGGCCTTGTTAATATTTATGGCAGCTTTCGATTCACTGCTTTTTTCGGCTGGGTTTACAGCAAATACCGAAAACGATGCCATGACGAATAAAATTGCAATTATTTGTTTCATATCTATATAAATTAATGATTGATACAAACATAATATTGAAATAAATTTGAAGCTGTAACTAAAGTCACAAAACCATTTAAAATATTTCAAAATATAAATTTTTCATTTTTTAATTCAAAAAAATGTAAATGTTTGTATAGATTTTGTAT
>JAGYOI010000339.1 GCA_018399395.1 Prolixibacteraceae bacterium | reverse complement strand
AAGACGTTACATCAGGACTGGCACCATTAAGTATGCCCGAAGCCCGGTCGATGATTAAAAACCTACGGGCCCGCAAAATATTGGAAGGCTTCAGGGGAACGCCTGCTGTTGATGCTGAGCGTTTTGCCGAAATGCTTGTACGGTTGTCCGGACTTCTGCGTTTCGCGACCGAAATAAAGGAGCTGGATATAAACCCGTTGATGGCAAAGGGAAACAACATTATTGCTGTTGATGCACGCATCCGTATTGAACATGGTTCAAAACAAAAGAAATCAAACAATCATTTGTGTTAGTTATTTTTGCATATTTATCAAAACTTAGTATAATGAAGCGTAAAACAATCTATTTATTCATTTTTATTTCCATTATGATTTCTTCTTGTAATGAAAAACAAGGGGTAGAAAAAGGATACACCCCCGAAATACCCGAGTTGGAAACTGAGCGCTTAACGCCGGAGCTTCTATGGAAGCTTGGACGGATAGGCGGTGAGCATGTTTCGCCCGACCAGACAAAAGTATTGTATTCGGTTACATACTATAAAGTTGATGACAACAAAGGCTTTAAAGATTGGTATGTTTATAATATTGAAGACCAGTCTGCAACAAGGATAACCAATACGAATATCAACGAAGGTGGTGCTGTTTGGCGGCCCGATGGCCAAAAGATTGGTTTTATCAGCGATGAATCGGGTACTTCCCAGTTATGGGAAATGGACACAGACGGAGGCAACCGAAAGCAAATTTCTTTTATTGAAGAAGGAATATCAGGGTTTAAGTATTCGCCCGATGCAAGTAAGGTTGTGTTTCATAAAAAAGTAAAGCTCGACAAAACTATTGAAGATATTTACCCTGATTTGCCTAAGGCCAATGCCCGTTTGGAGAATGACTTAATGTACCGGCACTGGGATGAATGGCACGATTATACATACAATCACCTGTTTGTTGCCGATTATAGCGAAGAGGGTATTTATGAGGCCAAAGATATCATGGAAGGTGAACCTTACGATTCGCCGATGAAGCCTTTTGGCGGAATGGGGGAGATAAACTGGAGCCCTGACAATAAAATCATCGCTTATACCTGCAAGAAAAAAACAGGAAAGGAATATACATTTTCGACCAATTCAGAAATATGGCTATACAACCTTGAATCGGGGGAAACCACCAATTTCACTAAAGGAATTGAGGGTTACGATAAAAACCCGGTTTTTTCACCCGATGGAAAGATGCTGGCATGGGAAAGTATGGAGCGCGATGGTTATGAGGCCGATCAGACACGTCTTTTTATTGCTGATATTGAAACCGGAAAACGCCGTAACCTTTTTGAAAATTTTGAAGAACATGCCCAAAATATTACATGGTCCGATAATGGCAAAACCATTTATTTTATCAGCGATATTGAAGCAACTGATGAAATATTCAGTGTTGATGTGGCAACAGCACAAATAGAGCGGGTAACCAGTGGAGTGCATAATTATAAATCGATACAATTCGCGGGCAATAAATTACTTGCACGGAAACAATCAATGTCGCACCCCGATGAGTTGTATCTTGTAAATCTTTCAACCGGGAACGATGAAGCCGTTACAGCGGTTAACAAGCCAATTCTCGACCAGATAGAGATGGGAAGGGTAGAAGAGCGCTGGGTGAAAACAACCGATGGCAAAGATATGTTGGTATGGGTAATTTACCCACCCGATTTCGATGCTTCTAAAAAATATCCGGCATTGCTTTATTGCCAGGGCGGCCCACAGGGTACCGTAAGCCAGTTTTGGTCGTACCGTTGGAATTTCCAGCTTATGGCAGCCAACGATTATATTATTGTAGCCCCTAACCGCCGTGGCTTGCCCGGATTTGGGATGGAATGGCTCGAACAAATCAGTAAGGATTACGGCGGTCAAAATATCAAGGATTACCTGTCGGCCATCGATGCTGTATCGAAGGAGCCTTACGTTGATGAACAAAACCTTGGAGCCATTGGAGCCAGTTATGGCGGCTTTTCGGTATTCTACCTTGCAGGCCACCACGAAGAGCGATTTAGTGCTTTTGTTTCACATGCCGGTATATTCAATTTTGAACAAATGTACTCAACCACCGAAGAAATGTGGTTTGTGAATTGGGATCTTGGTGGTGCATATTGGGATAAAGACAATGCAGTGGCACAACGTTCATATAAATTCTCACCGCACCGGTATGTCGATAAATGGGATACGCCAATTCTGGTAATTACCGGAGAAAATGATTTTCGTATTCCGTATACCCAGGGAATGGCTGCTTATAATTCTGCTATTATGCGTGGCATTCCTGCACAGTATTTACATTTTCACGATGAAAACCATTGGGTGTTGAAACCACAAAACGGACTTTTATGGCATCGTACATTTTTTAATTGGCTGGATAAATGGTTAAAGTGATATGTATATTATCTGTAAAAAGCAATAGTTATGATGCACTGAAACTAAAAATTCGTTAAAAAATTGACGAACGTCATGTTTCGATTGATAAAAGTGCATT
>JAGYOI010000338.1 GCA_018399395.1 Prolixibacteraceae bacterium | reverse complement strand
GAACAATCTGTTTAGTAATAAAACTGGAAATGAAACTCCGGTTATTATACGTACAAATCAATCTGAAGGTCAAAACATATTATCTATAACTGCTCAAAAATCTGATTTATACGATTTTTTAAAAGATAAAAACTGCGTAAACTTTTTATCGAATATCCCACTTGGCATTATTATAAAAGATGTGACTTCAAATGAAACCATTTTTGTTTCTGATTATCTCACCTCTAAAATAGGTTACAGTCATGATGAAATAGCCATCAACCCATGGAGAAAATTCACTTATGGTGAAGATATTGCCATGCAAGAAGCAATAATGCGGGATAAACTCCATAATGGGCTAAACGCTGTTTATTTTGACAAACGGATAGTTTCAAAAAATGGACGTATATTTTGGTTTTCGGAATACATACGCACGTTTGAGCAAAACAATAAAAAATATCAGATAATTGCTTTGCGTGATATTTCGAATGAAAAGGAAATTGAAACGGAGCTTGAACGGGCAAAGCATCTTGTTGAAGATGCCGAACGATTAAAATCGGCATTTCTTGATAATTTACCACACGAAATACGCACCCCCCTTCATGCCATTACTGGTTTTACCAGTTTACTCATCGACCCCGATTTATCGAATGAAGAACGTGTTGAATACGTTAAATTTATACAGGATAGCAGCAATGATATTCTGAATTTGATGGATAACATTATTGAAATAGCAAAACTTGAAACCAACCAGATAAAACCGAAACGTGAGAAGTGTTACATCAATAGCATTATCGATAAGTCGTACAACGATATTATTTCGAAACAAGAAATAATGGAAAAGTCCCAACTTAAAATTGAAGTTAAAAAAGATAATAACGATCCACTCTTCACCGTTGTGTCAGACCCCGAGCGCATTAACCAGATATTGAACCACTTACTTAATAACGCGTTAAAATTTACCGAAATCGGGGGAATTGAATTTGGTTACAATTTAAAAGAGAACAATCGGGTTGAATTCTTTGTAAAAGATACAGGTATTGGAATTGCACCTGAAGAACACGATGTAATTTTTAAGAAATTCGGAAAGTCAGGCAACATCAACACGAATAAAAACAGGGGAAGCGGCTTAGGCTTAACGCTTTCAAAAAAACTGGTTGAACTTCTTAACGGATCGATTTCATTTGAAAGTACTGTAGACGAAGGAAGCTTATTTAAGTTTGAAATTCCGGTTGAAAAAGAACAAAAAATAACCATTACCCGGCCATCGGTAAACGGAGAAACAAATTGGTCGTCAAAAACAATTTTGGTTGCAGAAGACACCGATTCAAATTACTTTTTTATAGAAGCTTTTCTCGAGCGCACCCATGCCAATCTTATATGGGCGCAAGATGGAGTTGAAGCGGTACAACTTTTTAAAGAAAATAAAATTGACCTTGTGTTAATGGATATCATGATGCCTGAAAAGGACGGCTACGATGCAACACGTGAGATTAAAAAAATTGATTCATCGATACCCGTTATTGCACAAACGGCATTGGCACTACCCGACGACGAGGATAAATGCTACAATGCAGGATGTAATTATGTATTGGTTAAACCAATTAACAGCGAAGATTTAATTGCCACAATTAAACGATTCCTCTAAAAAACTGTTCTATTCATTAAATAAAGCCTGCAAGGCTCCAAAGTAATCCATATCCCACCCCTCAGATATATTTTCATAAACATCGTCGGGAATATTATCCTGTCTTAACTCTACATTGGTGTATTTCTTTTCAGCATGTAGTTTTATTGTTACTTCCGATTCAACATCATCGAAAAACCAAGTTTGTTTGATTAGTTTGTCCATATCAAACTTCACATTTTTTCCAAAAATGGCTCCATCCCACATCGAGAAATCAGTTCCTGGCTCTGCTTTGAACACAGCCTTTTCGCCAGTCCATATCTCAATCATTAATTGATTGGTTAATGCGTTGTAAACATCGGCCGGAGATGCGGACAGCTTGAAATATCTTTTTATTGACTTCATTCGTTTTAGATTAAAAATTATAGGCTACCCCAATGGTTAAATACTGTTTTACCTGCAATCGTGTCCCTTTTTGTTCTACTCCACTATCATCAGTCCACGAGCTTTCAACTTCCTTATCATAAATAAAATGAAAGTTTATCTGAGTTGTCACAAATTGATTCACTTTAAAATCAATCGACGTTTCAGAATCAAAATCTGGCATTTTAAAAAACTGCCATTCACCATCTTTGTTGCCAAAGTTAATAAAAACATTATTCTTTGTTTCTATGTTTATATCCTCCAGTACTTCTTTTGAATACTTTAACCGTCCCGTTAAACCCATCCTGCTTTTTCGGCTTTTCCCCTCATCTAAACCATATCTTGTTTCATCAACACGAGGATTGACAACAAAAGTAGTTTTTAATGATAAAGGAGAAAGAAAAATTGACATATTGCGGTTTGGTTTATAATCAAACCCTCCTGAGAAAGTTAAATATGCCGGCGACAAAAGTGTTGACTTCAAC
>JAGYOI010000337.1 GCA_018399395.1 Prolixibacteraceae bacterium | reverse complement strand
TGAAAGATTTCACTCCATTGAAGGTGCTTATTGAGAACAACAAACTAACTTGAGCAACCGAATTTGGCGATCATAGTTTTTTTATTTCTGAATACTTTTGGGATAGGCTCTCGCCTGAATGTTTTTGTTCCCCGGTAATCGCCAAAGGTTAAGTGAATTTCTTCTGATATTACTGTTAAAAACGACAAACAAATATTTAGCTTGTCTTTTGGTAGCAGGTTTTTAATATCCTTTTCCAGTCCGGTAACGTCAACCTCAATTTCTGCCAGTTTTTTTGAAATAAACTCATCTACTGAATTAACCGATGGGAAATAGCGTTTAATGCTGTCGAAACGATAAAACGGGATTTTATTCACCGCCTTTTTTAATATTATTTTGTCCCAAAAAAATGGTCTATATATTTTGGTATGTATATCAACTTGTGTAATCATCTGCACATCAAAAATTGCAGATTTTGCTGTGGAGTGTGTTTTAAGCCTAAAATTGTGTTTGTTTTTAATAAAAGGTTCTTTATATTCTAAAAATATTTTTGGGTCATTTTCAACTTTCTTATTAATGAATACAAAGCCGTTTTTATAGAATTTCGTTTCTTTAAATTCGTCTTTCAACTCTAAAAAAACTTCTTTCCTTTCGTTAGGAACAATACCAATTTCCCTTAAAACGGATACCTGACAAATTGTTGAGTTGAACCTGTTGAATGCAGTTCGATATTTTGCGGCAGGTCAAACAGGTTATCTTCTGTCAGTGCGTCAATGTCCTGGTTGTAGCTGATTAAATTGTTATTTTCATCGTAATCGGCTGTCAATACGGTGAATATTTTAAAATGGGCCTTCTCTTCATTTGATCCCGGCACTACATGCACCCATTTTATCTGGTTAACTGATCCACTGATTAATGTCCATGGCTTGTTGTCGTCGTTTGGCCGCGGACGGGCTCCCCAGCTTCCTTCGCCAACAAACAGGGTTCCGTTTTTATCATCGCGAATGAACCCCATAAAACTGTTTTCGGTAGAATCCGGTTTTAACGGATATGTTATTTTGTGCATGTGAGAATCCCCGTCAACCGACAAATCCAAACCATACTGATAAAACAGGTAAGCCCATTGGTCATACTGATATTGATTTTCCCCTTTACCCGAAGTGTGAGGGAAAAACGGTTTGTGGTACCCTGCCATTTTAAAGGCATAATTTTGGTGTTGTTCCAGGTCATTTTTTAACCATTCTCTCTGCGCTCCGCCTTCATCAATCTGGGTGTTGAGCATGACCATATAGAAAAAATTACCGCCAAACTTCAGGGAATAATACACATTTGTACTGTCATTGTATTGGTAAGGTGCATCGAAAATATAAGTCAGGTTTGCCATATCTCCGTCTTCGTGGTTCCCGTGAATTGGCACTATCGGTATCATTCTCCCGTCATCGGTTGTTGTTTGTTCATGCCAGTCGCGCAACCATGTTTCCCATCGTCCCGGGTTTGTTCCATCGCCCGAAGTAAAATCACCGTTGTAGATTACAAACAGGGGACGGAGTTTGGCCGCCACGCGGTTCGAGTTTCTGCCTGCTTCAAGCGGCCCGCCTGAACTTTTGGTGTCGCCGCCGGTCACAAAAGTAAACGGTTGCGGGGTGTCGGGAGCTGTTTTAAACCAGTACCTTTCACTCACTCCCTGTTCATCTTTTATAACAAAATAGTAGGCTGTGTTTGCTTTTAAATCCTTTAACCGCGCAAAGTGTGTATTCATATCATAATTGTTGCGAATGCGCGCCTCACTTTGTTCAAATTCGTATTTCCGGTAATTACGTCCATGATCTGTTTCACCATAATAAATAGCGGGATTATTTACTGACTCATCCTGATCCCAGGTAATGGTGATGGTGCTGATGGGATCGTCGTTCCAAACCAAACGGTATTTATCCGATGCGGCAGAATTTTCAGATATGCTGCTGTTGTTGCACGACTCAAACCCAAAAACAACTACTGCTGTTATCCATAAGAAAATCAGTTTTTCATAACTACTGCATTTTAAAATTTGAATGATGTTCCTTTTCGTATCTGATATCTTTAAAATAAGCCCAAATCATTAACCCGGCAATCAAGTTACTTAAGGGCACCTCGAAAAACTACTTTTTTCGGTGCCGTTGTTTGAAACAAATATATTTATTAGTTTTCTAAAAACCTAATTTTACCCTCCCCCCCCCTAATTTTTATTTAATTAAATATCAGGTGCTTACAAAAGTTAGTCTTTTACGTCCGGATATACCTATCCCATGGTAACCATTATTTTTAATTGGGTACAGCGACAAATATTGTATGTTAAGTTCATCATTCCGATTTTTGCTTTAGCTCTTGCAATCCCAATAGTACGAACAATGGAGCCATGCATGCTGGTTTCTACAAATCCAAATAAGTGTTCGACCCTTGCACGTGTCCTGGATTTCTCTTTGTTGTTGGCTTTCTGTTCTTCGGTTAAGGGTTTGTTACGGTATCCTTTACAAGAAGTTATTATCAGGGAACGTGCATAAGTA
>JAGYOI010000336.1 GCA_018399395.1 Prolixibacteraceae bacterium | reverse complement strand
CAAATAATTGTATTCCGCATTCTATTACTTGCCAAAAGGATTTGACAAAAAAATATAATTTGAAATTTTAAATTTTTATATTTGCACCTACTCGCTAAAAGCCTTCAATATGTTTGAAAATAAGTAACTGTAAAATCCATGAACCACTCTATTGCCCGTTTCTTTTTGCATTTTCATCCTAAGAAGGTTAGGGTTGAAGCGATACGTTTCGACCGGACTTTTGGACTGGGGGGAATTGCTGCACTTTTGTTTGTTATACTGTTTATAACGGGTATGTTGCTAAGGTTTGCATACATTCCATCAGCGGCTGAAGCTTACGACTCAATTGTACATTTACAGGAAGAGGTCTTATTTGGCTCATTATTGCGTAACCTGCATTATTGGAGTGCAATGTTGTTGGTAGTGGTTGCTTTTTTGCATCTGGTGCGGGTTTTCTATTCGCAATCGATATTTGAAAAAAGACGTAAAAACTGGATTTATGGCCTTGTTCTCTTGTTTCTGGTTTTAAGTGCCAATTTCACGGGGTATCTGTTGCCCTGGGATCAACTTTCGTTTTGGGCTGTAACCATTATGACCAATATGCTTACTTACATTCCGCTTGTTGGCAATGGTTTGGCCGACATTGTCAGGGGTGGGGAAGTTGTTAACGAAAATACACTCCTTCGGTTTTATCATTTTCATACCGGCTTAATGCCATTTTTGATGATCTTTTTTATGTCGGTGCATTTTTGGCTGGTACGAAAATCGGGCGGGGTGGCATTACCTGCCGGCACAGATAAAAAAATGACCGATGTGAACCCACATTTGGTTTATAAAGAAATCGTTGTGGCCCTTATTTTGCTGCTCGTCATATTTTTATTTTCAGTTTTTGTTGATGCCCCGCTGCTTGAAAAAGCAAAACCGCTCGTTAGCCCGAACCCCAGCCGTGCCCCATGGTATTTTATGGGTTTCCAGGAACTGTTGATGCATGTTCATCCAACTTTTGGCTCGTTTATCATACCCTTGCTGGTGCTGGTTTTCTTTATCAGTATCCCGTTCATAAATTATTCTGAAATAAAAAAAGGCGAGTGGTTTTACTCTTCCACTGGTAAGCAAATGACCATTTTTTCAGCGTTGTTTGCTGTGCTTTATACCTTTGTATTTGTTGTCTTCAGCGATACTGTTCTTGATTTAAGTAACCGGCTTTCCGAATGGCCTTCTGTATTAAGCACGGGGTTATTAGCAAGCCTTATTTACGTTATTCCGGCAGCACTTTTTATAGTATATCTAAAACGAAAAAAGCAGGCATGCCGCATGGAAATTATTATTGCCATTGTTACTTTTATTTTAGCCGCATATATTACAATGATGCTCACAGGTAGTTTCCTCAGGGGAGAAGGGATGCAGTTAATATTTTTGATATGAAGAAATTTTTAGTTAATCGGCGTAAATTTTTGAGGAGTTTTTTTTATACCTTGATTTCACTTCAGGTGGTTTATGTATTTGTCAGGCTATTGAAAATTAAGAAACCACAAAACACCCAAAGCGACTTTTACGAAGCCGGGGATATTTCTTTTTTCGAAAATGGAAAAATGTATCCTTTTGGTTCTGCTCATTTTTTCTTGCACCGGTTTGAAGATGGTGGTTTTATTGCTGTTTCATCAAAATGTACCCACCTTGGGTGCGCGGTACAGTTAAAGGCCGACAGCCAGCTACTGGAGTGTCCCTGCCATGCTTCTGTTTTTAATAATAAGGGCGAAGTACTGTCGCCTCCTGCCAGCCGTCCACTTGATTATTACCCGGTTGTTTTTGAAAATGGTAAAGTGCTTGTAGATATTGCACATCCTGTTAGGCGAACTAAGTTTGAAACCACACAGATAAAATATACTTAACCATGGATATTAAAAGGTATAAAAATATAGCTCTTGCATTGGGTGTTGCTCTTATACTGTTTTTACCTGTTTATTTATTGGTTGAAGTATCGGTGTCAAACAAAGTTGTAGCGGTTGAAACAAATACAGCTGACTATGTAGGGGGTGAAAACTGTAAAGAATGTCATTTGGGCGAATATAACGACTGGAAAGGCTCTCATCACGACCTCGCGATGGATATTGCCACAGACTCAACTGTGCTGGCCGATTTTTCTGATGCAACACTTGAAAGTGGTGGTCGTGTTCACAAAATGTACAAAAAGGGGGACGGGTTTTTTGTTTACACTGATGGTGAAGATGGCACGATGCAGGAATTTGAGGTGAAATACGTATTTGGTTTTACACCCCTGCAACAATACCTGGTTGAGTTTGACCGCGGCAGGTTGCAAGCACTGCCACTGACATGGAATACACTTGACAGCACCTGGTACCACATGGCCGATTCTTTGTACGTAGATGAAGAAATGAACCATGAAAACTGGTTACACTGGACCAACCAGGCACAAAACTGGAATGGCATGTGTGCCGAATGTCATTCAACAAACCTGCAAAAAAACTACGATTACAAAACCGATACATATAATACCACCTATTCTGAAATTGATGTGAGCTGTGAA
>JAGYOI010000335.1 GCA_018399395.1 Prolixibacteraceae bacterium | reverse complement strand
ATCTTTTTGCTGCAATCGTATCAATAACCATTAAATGTCCTCCAAAATGATATGCTCCAAGTGTTTCTACATAGTGCTTAATTAGTTTAGTTTTTGATTCAAAAGAAACAAATCCTTCACCACCTCTTTGAAACGAAACCTTACATGCATACGCAACTAAATTTCCTGGTACACCTTCATATAACTTGTTTTTACCTAAATTGAATGGTGCACTTTCAAGTAAAAACATATATACATGGTCAGTGCGAACAGTAAAGCTAATCAATCCTTGAACAATATCAGGGTTGTCAATAATTGTAAGTTTATATACCTCTCTATCAGGCTGATTAAATTCGTATTTCCAATTAAACAACCATCCTCTTGACTTAGCGATTGTCTTCAGGTCTGATTTAGTTAATAAGGAAACATCTGTTTTGAAGCTGTCTCTACTTATTGTGTTTAATATAGAATCAGTAAGTCTATCAACTTCAAAGTCAAGTTTGTATATGTTTTGTTCAGCCATATACAAATATAAGAAAAATATAAGTTTTAATTCATTATGGATGATAAGCACCATCTCCATAAGAAACGGAGAAAATAGGACTTACCCGTCCACTTCCATATCTCTGTGTAACTGTACCATTTTAATGGCAGTTAAAGCCGCTTCATCGCCCTTGTTCCCGAGTTTGCCTCCGGCACGGTCAAGTGCTTGTTGTTGGTTGTCGGTGGTTAAAACACCAAAAATAAATGGCAGGTTGTAATTTGTGTTGAGCTGAGTTGTACCTTGGGTTACCCCCTGACATATAAAATCGAAGTGTCGCGTTTCGCCCTGTATTACGCATCCAAGTAGTATAACTGCATCAACATCGGTATATTCGGCAAAAAACTGGCCTCCAAGCGGAAGTTCAAACGTACCGGGTACATGTTTTATGCTTATGTTCTCATCTTTAGTGCCATGTTTTTTTAAGGTGTCAACAGCACCTTGTGCCAGGGCTCCGGTTACTTCATAGTTCCATTCTGCCACAACTACGCCAAATTTCATTTTTTCGGCCGATGGTATGCTGTTGATATCGTATTCTGATAAATTTTTTGTTGCCATTGTTTTATATTACAACTGGTTAACCCGGGCTATGCTTTTTTCAACATCAGCAGCAATTGAACTTTCTGGATATTCATCCTTGATTTTTTTATACAGTTCTAATGCTTTATCTGTATTTCCCTGTTGCTCGTAAACCAATGCCATTTTGTTCATTACAGCAGGAGATGTAAATTCGTTATCGCTTACTTTAAGAGCTTTGTTATAAGCTGAAATTGCTTTGTCATATTCTCCTAGTTCAACATATGCATCGCCCATGGCCGAATGTGCTACCGGGGCAACAAGCATATCGTCGGTATCGAAATTCTCAAGATGGTCAATTGCAGCCTCATAATCGCCCAGGTGAAGGTATGAAATCCCGCTGTAATACTCAGCAAGGTTACCGGCGTCTGTTGAACCGTAGTTATCGATAATATCTAAAAAACCTAAGGACATTCCATCACCATTTAAGGCAAGGTTAAACGAATCTTTGCTGAAGTAGTTTTGTGCTGCATACATTTCTTCCTGTGCCTCTGCACTTTTTGGGCTTATGTAGTATTTGTTCACGCCCAGTATACCTAAAACAACTACAATAATACCTCCAATTACGTAGAGTACGAGGTTTAAATGATTCTCAAGAAACTGTTCGGTTCTTGTTAGTGTTTCTTCAACTTCTTGCATGCTATCGCCATGCTGCATATTTTTATTTTTTGCCATCGCTTATTAAGGTTTTTTAATTGCCCACAAAAATAATTTTTTTTGCCTTAATCGTACCATTTTACTTCACAATTTTGAGATTTTGTTTGATATATAAGTCGCTTTGGTGTTATTTATAAAGAATCCTTCTTTCTATTTTGTTCTTTTTGTTGGTCGAGCACTCTTTTTGACACCAGAAAAATTACAGGCTTACCTGATACCGGGTTTTCGCGGGTAATAACTACGGTTTGATACACGTCTTCGATTGTTTGATAGTTTAAAACATCCGAAGGGTTTCCAATGGCATGTATGGCCCCGTCTTTCATCATAAGAAGAAAGTCGCAGTATTCGCTGGCCATATTTAAATCGTGAATAATGAGCAATACCGTCAGTTTTAAATCCTGGTTGAGTTGTTGTATCAGGTTCAGAATTTGCACCTGGTGTGTAATATCGAGGTGCGATGTGGGCTCGTCAAGCAAAAGCAACTCGGGCTCTTGTGCCAATGCCCTGGCAATAGCGGCCAGTTGTTGTTCACCACCACTCAGCTCGGTCATCGGCTTATCTTTAAAACGGTAAATATTAGTGAGGTGCATGTATTTTCGGGCAATTTCTGCATCTTTTTTCGATTCGAAAAACTGTAAATGTGAACGATAAGGTGTACGCCCCATCAAAACATATTCTTCAACCGTCATATCGGTGATTTCGGTGTACTGGGTTACAACAGCAATTTTTTGAGCTTTTTCTTTAAGCCGGATGGTATCCAAGTTGGTTTTGTTCAGCGT
>JAGYOI010000334.1 GCA_018399395.1 Prolixibacteraceae bacterium | reverse complement strand
ACCACACAACAGTTCGAAGAACTGGTTGCTATGTCTGAACACGTGAACATAAGTTTCGATTAAAAACTTTTCATGCCTTTTACCCCGCCCAAAATAGAAAAACACTTTTATTCCATTAGCGAAGTGGCTGAAATGTTTGGTGAAAACACATCGCTGATCCGTTTTTGGACTAAGGAATTCGACCATATAAAACCTCATAAAAACAAAAAAGGGAACCGCTTATTTACACTTGAAAACATTGAAGAGGTAAGCCTGGTATATCATTTGGTTAAAGAACGTGGCATGACCCTGAAAGGGGCTAAACAAAAAATCAAAGAAAATCCTGAAGACACCATTCAGGAGCATGAAGTTGTAAAACGTTTAATGAACATTAAATCATTACTGCTCGAAATTAAAGAAGAATTATCACATGAAGGTTAAGGATATTGTAAATGCAATTGAAGAATTTGCACCTCCGGCACTGCAGGAAAGCTGGGACAACTCAGGATTATTGGTCGGGAACCCTTCTGATGAAGTAAAATCGGCCTTAATTACACTCGATGTTACCGAAGCGGTAGTTGATGAGGCCGTTAAAAATAGAGATGACATCATTATTGCTCACCACCCGTTAATTTTTGGGGGGCTAAAACGCCTAAACGGCAAATCGGATGCCGAACGGGCTGTGATGAAAGCCATCAAAAATGATATTGCAATTTATGCTGCACATACGAGTATCGATGTTATGCAAAATGGTGTAAGCTGGCGAATGGCCAAAAAAATAGGACTAACCGATATTAAAACATTATCACCTCAAAAAGGGTTGTTGAAGAAACTGGTAGCATTTGTTCCCGAAAATAAAATAACACAAGTTCGCGATGCCGTTTTTGAAGCAGGCGCCGGAACCATTGGAGAATACGATGCGTGCAGCTACAACCTTGAGGGCTATGGAACCTTCAAAGCCGGAGATAACACCAACCCATACGTTGGCGAAAAAGGCAAATTGCATTTTGAAAAAGAAATTCGCTTTGAAACCATTTTCCCGGCATTCCTGCAGGGAAATGTAATCACGGCTTTGCTGAACGCCCACCCTTACGAAGAAGTAGCCTATGACATTTACCCGGTTGAAAACAAACACCCGCAGGTTGGACTGGGGGTAATCGGTAATTTACCAAACGAAACCGATACGGACGATTTTTTATCAAATTTAAAAGATGCATTTGAATGCAAGGCGATACGGCATACCGCCATTCACAAATCAAAGATTTCGAAAATTGCTTTACTGGGTGGCTCTGGAAGTTCCTTTTTAAACAGTGCAATGACTGCCGGAGCCGATGTTTTTGTTACAGCCGACGTTAAATATCATCAGTTTTTTGATGCCGAAAACAAGATTATTATTGCTGATATCGGGCACTACGAGAGCGAACAGTTCACTAAAGAACTTTTTTATGAAATAGTTACAAATAAATTTTCTAAATTTGCAGTCCGTTTATCGGAAATAAATACGAATCCGGTAAACTATTTGTTCTGAAACGAATAATAATTTTTAAGCAACATGACAGGAAAAAATCAGGACGCTAAAGCAGCAAATATGCCTATTGAAGAGAAGTTAAAACTATTGTACGACCTTCAGAAAGTGGCATCAGAAAAAGATAAACTGAAAGTTTTACGTGGCGAATTACCCCTTGAGGTTCAGGATTTAGAAGATGAAATCGCGGGATTAAAAACACGTATCAACAACTATCAGGATGATGTAAAAAATCTTGAGACGGCTATCTCAAATCGCAAAGCTGCCATTGAAGAGTCTAAAGCATTAATTGCCAAATATACCGAGCAGCAAAACAATGTACGCAACAATCGTGAATACGATTCTTTGTCGAAGGAAATCGAATTTCAAAATCTTGAGATTGAACTTGCCGAAAAAAGAATCAAGGAGCATTCCGAAGAGTTGAAAATCAAAACAACAGCAATTGATGATGCAAAAAGCCAGCTCGAAGAACGCGAGTCTGATTTAGAAGACAAGCAAAAAGAACTTGACGACATTACATCGGAAACAAAAGCTGAAAATGAACGTTTGAACCAGAAAGCAGCTAAAATTGAAGATCACATTGAAGAGCGCCTGCTGTATGCCTTCCGCCGTATTCGCAAAAATGCACGCAATGGCCTGGCAGTAGTCCCGGTTGAGCGTGATGCTTGTGGTGGATGCTTTAATAAAATCCCGCCTCAGCGACAGCTCGATATTGCCTCACATAAAAAAGTTATTGTTTGTGAGTACTGTGGCCGCATCTTGGTGGATCCGAGCATCGACAGTGAACATGCTGAGTAGACATTATTAATTTCACAATAATAAAAAAGCATCAGTTTTTACAAGCTGGTGCTTTCTTTTTTAAAACCCCCAATATTCATCATCAACCATCCAGTTCTCAATCTCAACTGAGTCTTCTTTTTCTTCAATAAACGATTCTTCTTCTATTGCTGTGTCTTCAACGCCCCAATAGTTATCCGAAATCATCCATTCTTCAATTTCAAGGCTTTCTTCTGTTTTGATTGTTTCAACTTCCATT
>JAGYOI010000333.1 GCA_018399395.1 Prolixibacteraceae bacterium | reverse complement strand
CCTGGGATGTTTTGATGAGTCGGGTTATTTGTTTATCAAAGGACGCTTGAAGAATATGATTGTTGGTGCAAGCGGTGAGAATATCTATCCTGAAGAAATTGAGGCAGTTATTAACCGTTTTAAGCACGTTGTAGAATCTGTAGTTGTACAGAAAAAAGGTCGTTTAGTGGCTATGGTTTATTTTAATATGGAAGAGATTGAGGCAAGATATAACGACCTGAAAGAGCAAGCCGGACAATATGTTGATAAGCAGTTGGCTAATCTTTCCACTGAATTACAGCAATTTGTAAATTCACGCGTTAATAAATATTCAAGGGTGCAAGTAGTAATTGCACATGCTACCCCCTTTGAAAAAACGGCAACCAAGAAAATAAAGCGGTTTTTATATTACTAAATAACTTGTTGAAAAAAAAAGCAGAAAAGGCTATTCACTTTTTAGTGGTAGCTTTTTTTGCATAAAAAAAGCCCCGCTAAAGGCAGGGCTCTCAAATTTCTTATAGTCGGTTTTTATTTGCGACTTTCACTGTATTTCTTGTACTTGTTCATGAATTTATCAACACGCCCTGCACTGTCAACCAATTTCATTTTACCTGTGTAAAATGGGTGTGAAGAGCTTGATATTTCCATCTTGAACAGCGGGTACTCTACACCATCAATTTCAATAGTTTCTCTTGTTGAAGCTGTTGATCTTGTAATGGTTACCTCATCGTTCGACATATCTTTAAATGCCACTAAACGATAATTTTCAGGGTGTATACCTTTCTTCATTCTACTGCGCTTTTAAAATTCATTATTTTCTAACGGGTTGCAAATATAGGCAATCAAAAATAACCAGCAAAATATTTGTTCAAAATTATTCGATGGTTTTTGCACGTGTAAATGGTTTTTCCCGGTCGAACAGGTAACGCATCTGGTAATGGGTTTTATTATGTTTTGCACCGGTTGATTTATAGAGTGATATAATCTTCGGATTGAAATCACCTGCCCAGGAAAGCTCTATTTCTTTGTATCGTGGTTTTTTAGGCATGATTTTTTTGTCGAGCTGCCAGAAAATTGCTGATTCAATTCCTGAGCGCTGATATTTTTCTACAACTCCCATAATGATTATACGAGTGCGTGTGAATCGTTGTTTTTTAACAAAACGTAAAAGCTTGATTAAGTTCAATAAGTGTAATTTTCCGTTTTTAAGATGATGTAACGCTTCATTAAAATCGGGTAGCATCACGAACAAAGCAATGGGCTCATTATCGGCATAAGCAAACCAAACAAATTCGGGGTCGAGCAATAGTTTCGACGATTTAATAAAAGCTTTCAACTCGGTTTTATCGAGGGGTTTGTAATGTTCATGCTTACGCCATGCACCATCGTAAACTTTGGCAAAGTCGCTCATGTATTTATCAATATCTTTCCACTTGAAATGCTCAAAGCTGTATTGTGGCTTCTGGGCAACCCACTCCGCAATCTTCCAGAAGCGCTCGGGAAATGGGTTTGTGTAATCTAAATGATAGCTATATTGCTCGTAGTAAGTTTTAAAACCATAATTCTCGAAAAGCTCAAGATAGTACGGCGGGTTATATGGCATGCCAAAACCTTGTTTGGTGAATCCCATGGTGAGCAGCCCGTGGTTCATGTAGTTTTCACCAATATTGGCCGGGCCATCCATCGCTTCCATGCCTTGCGAAACAAGCCATTTTTTTGCACAATCAAACAACACGCCGGCTGCCTCTTTGTCGTTAATGCATTCAAAAAAACCTATGTTGCCTGTTGGTTGTTCAAATACTTCAGCCTTGTCATAGTCAACAAAAGCTGCAATTCGCCCAATTGGCTTGTTTCCCTCTACCAGTACCCAGCGAATTGCTTTCCCGTGCTTGAAAAAAGTGTTTTTGCCAGGATCAAATGTTTCTTCAACCATTTTTGTAAGTGGGCATGCAAAATTAGGATCATCCTTATATATTATACGGGGCAGCTTATTGAACAGATTTCTTGTGCGTCGGTTTTTGACCTTTAAGAGCTTCATGTGCTTGTTTGATTTAGGATTTATATCGTGTTAGGTGTTAGTCGCGACTTGCAAAAATTGATAATAAACGTAAAATGTTAACATACAGCCAAACGAGTGAAATCAGCAGGCCAAAAACCCCGTACCATTCCATGTATTTTGGAGCTCCTGCTTCAGCACCGCGTTCAATAAAATCGAAATCGAGCAGTAAGCTGAAAGCTGATATTCCGGTGACAATAAGGCTAAAGATCAGTCCAAATGTTCCACCTCCGCTCAGGTATGATACGTTAGCACCAAACATACCGGCAATCCAACTGGCCAGATAAAAAAACAGCAAACCCATCATGGCTGACATCATTCCGCGTCGGAATTTCCCCGTTACTTTTATTATGCGTTGCCGGTATACAAAAAGCATCGATAAAAATACCATAAATGTTAAGGAAACGGCTTTTATGACCAACCCGGGAAACTGAGCCTCGAAAATGGCTGAAAGCCCGCCAAGGAACATTCCCTCAAGTATGGCATATATAGGTGTCAGAAAGCCTGAA
>JAGYOI010000332.1 GCA_018399395.1 Prolixibacteraceae bacterium | reverse complement strand
ATGTAGAATGGTGGTGGTTTTTTACCGGGTCGCTGTCTTGCGATTTATTGAACGGGTGTGCGTGGATTACCATTTTCCCGTTTTCGAGGCGGTGAACGTGCATATTGCTTACATCGTTCAGTATAACAAACCCGATAAGGAATGTGAACAATGCAACAACAATTTGCTTAAACATTAAACTGTACTTTCCGTTCATGGGGGCAAAGAAACTTATATTTTTTTGGTCTGGCAATAATAACTTGTTGGTATTTGTCCTGTAATCGTTTGAAACATTTATTGCTTTTTTGCTTTCTTTGTAAATCTAAAAATTTTTAGACGATGGATTTAAAAGGAATAATTACAGAGCAGAAGAAAAAAGTTAGTGAACTACTCGATCACAATGAACGTATTTTTGGAGAAATTCTACATGATAATGGTGAATGCCAGATTTTGTCCCAGTCGTTAAGTTGCTTCGAGTTAATTGTTTACGATCCATCATTTGACAAGCCTGTCGAAGTGTCTATAAATGTAGAAGATGGTTCAAATGTTTATCCTGAGGCAAGCACCGGTTTTGAAGGCTGGAACCGTTATTCCTATGCTTGCTTGTTACAGGTAGAAAACGAACTGATGGCACTTGACCCTAAAACAAACGAAGAGCATAAAAAATATTCGCGCGAGGGGATGATAAAACGAGTACTTGACGAACGTAGGCTTAAGGCCGAAAAAGCAGATTATACCATAAAATGGGGCCGCAACATTTATGGCGATCATATATTGATCAACGAGCGGGGTGTGAAATACAAGGTTTTCCTACGCGATTTTGAAAAAGAGACAGGTTACAGCGATAGTGCCGATGCACGTAAAAACAAACTGGGCACTACAAAACACATTATGTATGCATTCAATATGCTGAAAGAGGATAAAAACATAAGTGCCAAAATGAGCAAAACATTTCCTTTTATAGAAGTGTATTGCGACCCATTAAACGATTACAAAATAACCTGGTATTACCCTTATGACTTGTCACTATCGGAGAAACACCTGATCTCGAAGTATTTTAAAAACAAAACTTTTATTGAGAATGAAGAATTGACCCGGTTTCTCGATTTCTTTGATGAAGCTGAGTCTATTCCTTCGATTGTAATCAGGCCCGAGGTAAGGGAAAAAGTAGAAGCTGCTTTTGAACAAAAGTTGTTGGGGGATATCAAAAAAAACGTAACCCCTGATTATACAGATATTAAAGCAGACTTATACCCCTACCAAAAAGAAGGCATAGCGTTCTGCCTGTTTAAAAAATACGCGATTATTGCCGACGAAATGGGGCTGGGTAAAACGCTCCAGGCTATTACCGCTGCTGTTCTTAAAATGAAATATTTTGGGTTTAAGAAAATTTTGGTTGTGTGCCCGGCCTCGTTGAAAGAGCAGTGGAAAAAAGAAATTGAGAAGTTCAGCAACGAGAAGGCAGTCGTAGTGCAGGGAGCACCTGAAGAACGTGAAGATGTATATTTAAATGCACGCGAATCGTTCATTATTGTGAATTACGAAGCGGTGTTGCGCGATTATAGGGTGTTGAAAAAAGCGGGTATCGACTTTTTGATACTCGACGAGGCACAGAAAGTGAAGAATTACGAAACTAAAACAGCTTCGGCCGTAAATAATGTGCAAACTAATCATACACTGGTAATTACAGGTACACCCATCGAGAACAAGCTGATTGATATTTTCTCCATTTTAAATATCCTCGATCCACACTTTTTGGGGCCTTTGTGGGAGTTTTCATACCAGCACTGCTTGTTCGATCCCGAAAAACCCAATAAGATTAACGGGTATTTTGACTTGCAGAAGCTTAACAAAAAGCTTAATAAGGTATTGATAAGGCGTGAAAAACGTGATGTATTGGAACAACTTCCCAATGTGCAACAAATTAATATTCCGGTTGACCTTTCGTCGTTACAGTCCGATTACCACTCTTCATATGCCAATGGAATTTCCCGTATTATCCGTAAGAAATTTCTTACTCCCTTCGATTTGCAAAAATTGCAGATGTTGCTCACCAAAATGCGGATGGTATGCGATTCGACATACTTGGTTGATGAGGAAACCAATGAATCGCCTAAAATGGCAGAGCTTGAAAATATATTGCTGGAACAACTCGACTTGAAAAATACAAACCGGAAAATAATAATTTTCTCAGAATGGGTGAAGGTACATAAGTTAATTGGCCGGTTCCTGCGTGAGAATAACATCGGTTTTGCCGAACTTAACGGGAAGATACCGGTAAAGTCGCGCGGGGAGCTTATCCGTAAGTTCGAAACCAATGAGCACTGCAAGGTTTTTCTATCGACCGAGGCTGGTGGCTCCGGACTTAACCTCCAGGTGGCCGACACGCTTATTAATTTTGAGTTGCCATGGAACCCTGCTAAAAAGAACCAGCGCATAGGCCGCATTGACCGGTTGGGGCAAAAAAGCAGCAACCTCACTATTTTTAACCTTATCACGCGTCAATCGATTGAACAACATATTGCAGCCGGGTTACTGGTGAAACAAAATTTGTTTGAAGGCGTGCTCGGGGGT
>JAGYOI010000331.1 GCA_018399395.1 Prolixibacteraceae bacterium | reverse complement strand
AGAATTTGCCAAAGCCCGAAACCTTCCGGCTAAATATCAATCAATTAAAAAAGATATAATAATCAACCAGAACAAAGAAAAATGAACCTATCTATCCTGAAAAATGTATTTTATGAAAACATTTGCCTGCTGGGCAGCCATTACACCGATGATGTATTTATAAATTTTGAGAAAACGGTAATCCGATCCAACGCCGAACCCAATAATATTTACTGGCGAATATCACCCAATGGAAGCCTTGACGATGATGCGCTACACAACATGGAATTTAAAACCCTGGCCGACCGCGTACATTTTTTTAACGAACTATTCGAAATAACAGTTGAATAATGAATACTGAAACCTTTTTAAATCAAAGTCAAATCAATACCGAACAGTTGCCCCCACAGCTACAGGCGGCTATTCTAAACCTTGCATCCATCGAAAGGCAATACAACGAAATGACCGATAGCAACACCAAAGAACTCATTGCCGAATTGTTGCTAAAAAGCGATGATGCAGTGCTTAGACAATTGCAGCAATGGTATGAAAAAAATAAACAGCCCGTAAAACCAACCGGAAACCAGCCAAAATATTATTACATTAACCTGGATTTTATAACCTTGCCACAACCTAAAGACGCAATGGAGCATTTCAATAATTCCTTGTTTGTGATAAGGGGTTATCCGGTCAGGTTTAAGCGATCCGAAAAAGACTACGAAGGGAATTCATTATCAAAATTAAACAACAAATTCTTTGTAGCAAAAATTGATAATGAATTTTTGGAAACAAATGGGATAACCAAACATGAGTTTATGGCACAGAGAAAACACGCCTTAGTTTTTAACACATGGATCGTCGCAAACATAGAAACAGGATTTTGGCTTGAATATGCTTACAGCAAGTCCGAGAAAAAGTATTACAAAACCAAAAAATCGGCCAACGAACGTGTTTGGTTCAGGAACGTTAATTATGTTTTAAAAAAAATAGCTACGGAATCATTAAGGCCAAATTTTTACCGCCTTTTAAACCTGACTTTTAATGAAGAATTAAGGCGCAGAAATAAGATTTCTTCATTGCCAAATATGTACTACTCGCCGATACTATACGAAACCAGATACCTTGCAACAACAAATTAAACCCAACATACATAAACAAAAACAACAACAACGATGGAACAAATTGCAGAATATTTACAAAAAATTGAAGGCTACGAGAAACTCATGCCTTCAATTCCGCCACAAAACGACGAACAACTTACAATCCTGCACGACATGGTGCAACAGGTGAAAAACCAAACCGACAACTTTACAAAACCCGAAGGGATAAGCACAATTGAAGTGGATGTGCGCCCAATCCTCTCGCGCGAAAACGTGGAAGCCGACCAGTGGATCAAACACAAAGGCAAAATGACGCGCACCGAAAAAGAATCGCTCGAATGGCTGATCGATGAGCTGAACCGAAAACTAACAAAAAAAACGGACAAAAGCAACGGCGAAGATGAAGATAAAAAACAAAAGTCGCGAAAACGCCTAATGCTAAAAGCTAAGGCTGCAAAAGCAAAACTTTTGTTACTCAATCTTTAAAACAAAAACAATAGCCATGAAAGATTTTAAAGGAGAAAAATACGATCCCAAATTGCGGGTTCCCGACATCGCTAAAATCCTGCGCGGGCAAATCAAAGAAAAATACCCGGATATAAAAGTTTCAGTGCGCTCGGATTATAATTCCATAAACGTAACTATCAAAAGTATTCCGTTTATTCCATTCACAAGGGGATTTATGGAAGGAATGGTAAATGAAAACACCACTCAGCCACAGGAGTTTAACCGGAATAGTGGCATTTATAATGAATCATTCCAGTCCATTATCGAGGATATTAAAAACATGGCAAACGCATACAACTACGACCGCAGCGACCCCATGACCGACTATTTCGATGTTCATTTTTACGGCCCATATCCAAAATTGGATTACGAAGCAAATGATGAATTGAAAAAACAAACATTGAACGCCCTTAAATCAGGTAAAATATTTTCGGATACCGAACTCACTTACATGCAGCCAGCAGATACAAAACAGGCAGGCAAATCAAATGCAACACACGGTGGCAGCATTGAAGTGCGCCGAAATACATCCAAAGGTGGCATTGAAATTGTTTTCCCACAAAAACCGTCAGGTGATGTAATTGATTTGGTGAAATCATGGCGGTTTAAATACAGCCGAAGGCAAAACCTTTGGTATAAAAAATATTCTGATCTTGACTGGAAACGGGCAAAAGAACATTTCGCTTCACCAGAAAAAACAACACCAACAGCGCACATACCTGAAAACAAACAAACAACAAACAACAAACAACAAACAACGACAATAATGGCAAAAATCACTTTATCAAATTACATCGACGAAACCAAAACACTCGATTTTACGAAAATGCCCAAAGGCTTACAAGCCGGGCATGATGTGGTTGTTGAAGCTATCGAAACCGATATGATCAACGACCAGGAATTTATGGAAACATCAGGGGATGTTATTGATCTACAAATTGAAAAACTCAATAAATGGATTGAAGAAGAAACCCCC
>JAGYOI010000330.1 GCA_018399395.1 Prolixibacteraceae bacterium | reverse complement strand
TTCTTCATGATAAACATTAGTTTTTATAAAATATGCATTTTTTTAACAAACCGCCAAAATAAACACACCTAAAGCAAACATTTTATATTTTCAGCACCTCAACCCATTAAAAAAGGGTATCTCTCCGTAGAGAAATACCCTTTCTTCTTAAGCATGTTACTACGCCTTATGAAATCTTAATCGATCTGGCTGGCTGTGGTTTTACCTCATCGCGTTTAGGCAACTCGATGTGTAAAATACCATCGTTGTATTTGGCCGAAATCTTATCGCTTAAGATATGGCCTTCGGGCAATGTAAATGAACGTTGGAATGATTGATAGCTGAACTCTTTACGGGTAAACCCTTCTTCAGATTTTTCATCCTCTTCTTTTTTCTCTGAGGAGATGGTCAGCATGTCGTTTTCCAGTTTTACATCAAAATCATCTTTCTTCATACCCGGTGCAGCAACCTCAATTGAATATTTATCTTCGTCTTCTTTTACATTAACAGCTGGTATTGTAGTGTCAGTTGTTGAATAATTGAGGTTGTTCCAATCCATTAAACCTTCGTTTAAAAAACGATCAAATAGTGAAGGCAATGATGAAAATGTGTTGTTTCTGCGTGCTAAAGTCATAATTTAACCCTCCTTTATTTTTAGTTCAACATTTATTTTAAAATTTTTCATTTTACTTATATCAAACAAAATGCCATGCCAACATTTGAGAAATATTGACACTTTCAGCCTTGCTGTAATGACTTTATGTCATTGTGCAACAGCAGCATGAGACATTTTTACAGTTTATTGTTTAGCGATATTTAGAATTTAGAATTCACTCATTAACAACGCTTTTTTATGTTAATAGTTTCTTCATTATTTGTTATTTATTTTTTATCCTGTTGTTTTAACAAGATAAAAACCTATATTTGCAAAACATGACAAATGACATAGTGATCAAATGAAAAGATTCAGCAACATATATTTTTACTTTTATTTTTATTACGGTGCCAAAAACGGAATCGTGTAGATGTGTGTTGCTTAATTTAAAAAGATACAATTTATAGGGTTCCGAAAACGGGACCCTTTTTTTATTTTAAAACATTGAATATGAACGTCACAATAATTGGTTTAGGATTGATAGGCGGATCGATAGCCAAAGACATTCGCAAATCGAATTTTGCCACTACAATCATTGGTGTCGACAACAATGAAGAACACCGCAAGCGGGCTGAAGAAATCGGGTTGGTTGACAGTACACTTCCACTTGAGGAAGGGGTGAAAAAGGCTGACATTGTTGTTGTTGCCATCCCGGTTGACAAAATCAGGAAGTTATTGCCACAAATTCTCGACAACATCGACCCGGCAACAACCGTTACCGATGTAGGTTCAACCAAAAAGCTCATCACAGGAGCTGTTGACAAGCATCCGCGCCGGGGGAACTACGTGGCCGCACACCCCATGTCGGGAACCGAAAATTCAGGACCCGATGCTGCCATCGAAGGACTTTTCGACGGAAAAATATGCATCATTTGCGACCAGGAAAAAAGCCGGCCTCAGCATTTGGCCCTTATCGAAAAACTTTTCCATACCATAGGAATGGACATCGCATACATGAGTGCCGACGAACAGGACCACACAACAGCACATGTATCGCACCTGCCACACATTACCGCTTTTGCACTGGCCAACGCTGTGCTGGCCCAAAGCGACCGGCAAATTATTTTCGACCTGGCCAGTGGTGGGTTTCAATCTACGGCCAGGCTTGCAAAAAGTTCCCCGGAAATGTGGGGACCCATCTTCAAACAAAATCAAGAATATGTGGTTGAATCGCTTGATGTGTACATTAAACACCTCAACGATTTTAAAGATTCACTCGTTGAAAGTGACGACAGCCGCATGTACGAACTCATGAAGAATGCCAACAGGCTTCGGGAAATTTTAAATGGTAAAACATCGAACCTTGTCAGAAAAGAGTCGAAGACAACCAAATTATTCAAAAAATAAAACAATTAAAATATGCAGATATGACACTTAAATTAGACATCAAACCACTTAGTAGCTGGATGCCGGAAACACCATACCCGCTACTCATTTCAGGCCCTTGCAGCCTTGAAACTGAAGAACAGTCGTTAAATACAGCCCGAGAGCTTGCAAAAGACAAACGTGTACACGTGATACGTGGCGGCGTTTGGAAACCACGCACACGTCCCGGAACATTCGAGGGCGTAGGTTCAGTCGGACTTGAATGGATGAAAAAAATCAAGGAAGAGACCGGGCTCATGGTAGGAACAGAAGTAGCCAACGCCCAACATGCCGAAGAATGCCTGAAAGCCGATATTGACGTACTATGGATAGGTGCACGCTCAACAACCAGCCCCTTTGTTGTACAGGAAATTGCCGATGTATTGAAGGGATCGGATAAAGTTGTAATGGTAAAGAACCCCATGAACCCCGATTTATCGTTATGGATGGGTGCACTTGAACGCCTCAATGCCATCGGGCTAAAAAAACTGGTTGGAATACACCGTGGATTTTCTCCTTATCAGGAAACAAAATACCGCAACTACCCGGGATGGAAAACCTATA
>JAGYOI010000033.1 GCA_018399395.1 Prolixibacteraceae bacterium | reverse complement strand
ATATTTGAAAAACTTCTTCCGAGGGTTTGAAGTCGGTGTTATAATCGACATATGGATTCTGGCTTACCATACTGCTGTAGTTGTTGTGCTTAAAACCACCATCGGTTCCGGCAAAAACGGTCATTACTCCTTTAATAGGGTGGTAGGCAAAGTATATTTTAGGGGAAATGTGCCACATTAAAGTGCTGTCGGCATCAATTAACGTGCTTAGGTTAAATCCTGCCTTCATCTCAAAAATATCTTTGTTAATGTGGTATTCTGGTGTTATTTCGGCATTAAAAAACTGGTGGTTGGTAAGGCTTGGGTCAAAGTTATGTTCAATATTGTTTTTGAGGTAATAATCAAAGGTTGTATTGAGCACCAGTTGATGGGTGCGGTAACGACGGGTGAAAGCCCCGTTATAATTGGCGTGATGTTCTGATTGACCAGTGTTGTTCCAGAAGTAATTGTAATTTAAGCCTACGTTATAGTCGAGTTTTGAGCGCCGGTTGATGTTGTGCAGGTTCAAACTGGCCGAAGCATTATTGAAAGCTTGTTTGCTGTTATAATGCTCTGAATCTCTTTTGTGCTGATTGTATGCGAGTGTGTCGTCTGGGAACCCGTAGTAGTTTACCCGGTCCCTTTTATATTTCACATCCCATTCGAGCACCGATTTCCGAAAATAATTTTTCATGAATATACGTGCCATGTTGTTGCTGTACGGTGCTTTAACTTTTTGTTCGTTATTAAGCTTAATATTTGGGCGCGACGAGAAATGATAAAAGTGTACGCCAAAATCTGTATTTCTTGCCGGCGATGTGTTAATTATTAACTCGCCATAAGGGGTTAGTGCGTTTCCAAGTGCAGCTTTTGCATATCCGGTGTTTGATTTTTCACGTGGCGGACTACTAAGTTTTACTACCGGGAAGTGGTTGATGTTTTTGTCGATTTCGATGTCGCTTGAATAAATATTATACAAAAAATTAGGGGTATAGTTGTTTGTATCACGTATAACCGGGTTGCTGCTTATTTTGTAGGCATCGGAAATACTGGGCTGATATTCTTTTATTACTTCAACTTCTTTGTTGAGTTCTGAATTTGTTTGTGCGCTTATTATAGAGCTTGTCAGAACAAAAATGAGTAAGCTTGATATCTTTGTCGTAATTTTCATCTTTTTCGGCTTTTGTCGTTGATTAAAAATTTTGAGTTGAATCAGGTGTTTCTTCTTCCATAATAATTGATTCTTCCTCAATTTTTTCAATTGCTGCAATTTTCTTTTGGGCTTCTTCTAATATACCGTCGTTATTGTTGTTGTAATTGTCAATAATGCTTTTAAGGGTATGTTTTGCCTGAAACATGTCATCTTTTGCACGATATACATCCGACAGAAGGATGAACGATTTTGCCAGCCAATATTGGTGCGGGGTGCTTTTACTAATGAAGTCCATGATTTCATTTTCGGCTTCATCGTATTTTCCCTGGTTGTATAATATTTGTGCTTTGAAATATTTTGATTCGGCACCTTCAACTGATTTTGTATCCTCTGCCAATGTGTCGAAATATTTCAGGGCTTCGCTATCTTCATCAAGTAAATAATAAGATTTCGCCAGCTTGTAGTTGGCTTCCCTTTTCATGAGCTCAGTAATATTCTCGGTAGATAAAAGTTCGATGGCAGCTTTAACGGTTTCAGCCGGTCGTTTAAGGGCAAAATTTGAACGCATAATGCCAAGTCGTGCTTTCAGTATTGTCCATTTTGTACCGGCCAGTTTTTCGAGTCTTGTAAAATATTTAAGTGCTGTTTCGTATTCTTCGGCATTAAATGTTAATTCGCCTGCTTTTATTAAGGCCTGCTCACTGAAAATATTATCCGATTTGTTGCTGACTTCTTTATAATACCCGAGTGATTCTGAGTATTTTTCATCGTCATATAATGTTTCAGCCAAATAGAATAAGGCATTCGTTTTGAAGCTTCCATCGGGGTAACGATCGAGGTATTGTTCTAATAGTTTTTGAGCTTCTTCATCACCCTCCATATAACTTTTTTCGGCAGCCATGTAGTAAATCGAATCCTGTTCGTTCACCGAAATAGAAACATGGTTTTCGAGATTGTTGGTATAGGCAAAATACCCGTCAACATTGTTTAAGTCAATGTAATTGTTTTTTATTCCGGTTAATGCGGCTTTGGCTTCTTCGCTGTTGGGATAGTTTTCAACTACTTTTTTGAAATGCTCAAGCGAAGCATTAAAATTTTCGCGGTTGTAATAAATCAATCCCAGTTGTAAATAAGCTTTTTTCAGGAAATTGCTTTGAGGAGCTTCGTTGATAAGACGATTGTAACCGTTTATGGCCAGGTCAATGTTGTTATTTCGTTCGTTTGTGCGGGCAAGTTCATATAATGCATCATCTACAAAAGATGAACGTTTGAATTGCTCAATTAAGCCTTCAAGAAGTTCCTGTTTTTTGTTATGATTGTCGTTAAGCCCATAGCATATTGCCGCCTGGAACAAAGCATAATCAGGGTCATAGGCATTGAGCTGATGTGCTTTTTCATAATATTCGATTGCAGGGGCAAACTGGCGTTTTAAAAAAAAGCAATCGGCAATTCGGTTCGATGCATCAGCTTCCATTTCTTTTTCGGTCTTGCTTTGGTTCAGGTACTTGCGAAACCAATCCAGCGCGAGATCGTATTCTTTTTGGTTAAAATAAGCATACCCGATATTGTAGTATGCATTGCCAAATTCATCGGTACTAAATGCCCCGGGCGTTTGCTGAAATTTTGTGAAGTATTCTATTGCTTTGTCGTATTGTAATGTGCGGAAATGCGTTTCGCCTATCCAGTATAGTGCTTGTGCTTTGTAAGAACGGTTATACTGACCATTTTCGAGCGATTTGTTGAAATGTTCTAAGGCACGTGAATAGTGCCCGTCGTTGAACAATTCAAGGCCCCGGTAATAAGTAACCCGCTGATAAGCTTCTTTTACCGATGGCGACTGGTTTTTTATTTTTTCAATGGATGAAATGGCATCTCCAAAGTTTTTGGTTGTCATATATACTTTTACCAGGTAGTTAAAGGCTGCGTCGTTTCGCTCAGAGTCGGGATATTTTGTGATATATTCATCAAAAGCTTTAATGGTTTCGTTAAAAGGTGAGTACGATAATTCATAGGTTAATTTGGCGTAGTTAAACAAGGCATCTTGTTCAATTTTTGGGTCGAAACTGTAATTGGCAGCTTGCTCAAATGCCACCCGGGCTTTGTTTTTATTGTCGTTTTTTAAATAGCAGTCAGCCAGATGGTAATACGCATTTTGAGCCATTAAATCATCGTTTACTGTTGCTTTTTCAAAATTTTTGATGGCATTTTTGTAATCCTTGGTTTTATAATAGCAGAATCCCAGCCTGTAATAATCCTCAGGGGCTTTTTTCCCGTTAATGCCTTCATATGCTTCAAGGTATTTTATGGCGTTGTTAAAGCGGTTGTTTTCGTAAAAGGCATCACCCACAATTTTGTGCAGTTCGTTTTGTTGTTCTTTTGGGGCAGCGCGTACAAGGTCTTCACCAATTTCAATTACTTTATTGTAATCTTCCATCAGGTAATAAATCTGGACGGTGTAATAATCAATAAAGCCCCTGAATTCACGATTATCCCTGAGTTTTGAGAATTCATCGAGCGCAGTTTTGTAATTTCCTTCCAGGTAGTTGATGTAGCCCCAATAATAAGTGGCAGACGGGGTATATTCAGAGTTGCTTCGTTTTACTTCGTAAAATGCTTGTTTGGCTTCGTTCATGTTTCCGGCTTCAAAATTGCTGTAGCCCGAGAAAAAAGTGAAATCTTCACGATCAGATTTTGGCAATAGCTTTTTATTTACCTTTTTGAAATTGCGAGCCGCAATAGGGTAGCGGCGGTTCGAAAACTGTAATTTGGCTAACTCGTACCATAGTTGGTTCTCCCAGGGGCTGCCGTTTGTTGTGTTTAAGTACGATTGAATTTCGCTCTCGCTTATACGCTTGTTTTGTTTAACCATACACATTAAGCGGTAATAATCGAGATCGAATAATAACGGGTCGTTTGGGGAAGTGTTTTCAATGAGGTCTGAAAAAACCTTTTCGGCAGCGATATAATTCGACGTATTGTAAAGCTCAATGGCTTTGTTGTATGTTAAAGGTGAGTCTTTATCGGCGTTTGTTTGCGCACTGATGGTTGTTGTTAACGCTAATATATAAATGAATAAGCTTAAAGCCAGTGTTCTGTTTTCCATAATCGTTTTCGATGATTTTGACCGTAAAAATAGCTATTTAATTTTAACTGAAAATGGTATTCTAAAATGAGTTCTCAACAATAAACTGTTTATTTTGTCATTGTAGTATTTTTTTTGGTAAAAAAATTAGATTTGTGTTAAAATAGATTCTTAGATTTTAGATGTTAGACATGAGATTCAATATATAATGAAAGCAAAATCTTCAATAGTAGTCAAAAATGTTGATGTTTTTCAGCGTGATCAACTTGTATTGACAAACGTTCATTTCGAAATAAAAAATGGTGAGTTTGTATACATTGTTGGCAAAGTAGGAAGCGGAAAATCGAGCCTGATAAAGATATTAAATGCTGAAATGCCTGTATATGATGGTGTTGTTGAAGTTGTGGGGTTTGATTTGCTGAAAATAAAATCGAAAGAGATTCCATTGCTAAGGCGCCGGTTAGGGGTAGTTTTTCAGGATTTTAAGTTGCTTACCGACCGCTCGGTTTTCGAAAACCTGAAATTTGTGCTTAAAGCTACCGGCTGGACTGATGAAAAAGCGATGAAGGCCCGTATTGAAGAAATACTTACACAGGTAGACATGATGCCGGTGATAAACAAAATGCCCCACCAACTTTCGGGGGGCGAACAGCAACGGGTTGTTATTGCCCGCGCATTGCTTAACGACCCTGAGATAATACTTGCCGATGAGCCCACTGGTAACCTTGACCATGATACATCGGTTGATATTCTAAATATTTTTAAAGATATAAATGCTTCGGGCAAAACCGTTTTAATGGCCACCCACGATAAACTGGTTATTGAAAAATTTCCGGCTCGTACACTTGTTTGTGAAAATGGCAAAGTAAAGGAGCCGGAAAATGAAAAATTGGATTTTCGGGAGATGTTGTAATTGTTTAACCATATGAGGATTATAAGTTCATATAAGTGCCTCTTATATTTTCTTCTATGTCTTATATGGTTATATTAAGGGTTGTTATAACACCATCCTTGCAAAAGGCGTCATATCGTGACTTGCAAATTCATTGTTTAAGAATTTATAGTAGCCGGTAATGGCAATCATGGCAGCGTTATCGGTTGTAAATTTAAACTCGGGGATAAACAATTTCCAGTTTCGTTTTGTGGCTTCCTCCTGCAAGGCAATCCTTAACCCCGAATTAGCAGATACCCCACCAGCTACGGTGATTTCGCTAATGTCGGTTTCTTTAGCGGCACGTTTTAGTTTACCCAATAGTATGTCGATAATGGTTTTTTGAAGCGAAGCACACAGGTCGGCCTTGTTTTCTTCAATGTAATTTTCGTTGATTTTAATGTTATCGCGCAGGTGGTACAAAAAACTTGTTTTTAACCCGCTAAAACTATAGTCGAGCCCGGGGATGCGTGGTTTGTTAAATTCAATGGCATCGGGGTTTCCCTTTTTTGCCAGTTTGTCGATTAGCGGCCCACCGGGATAGGGCAGCCCCATTACTTTGGCACACTTATCGAAAGCTTCGCCGGCTGCATCGTCAATGGTTTGTCCAATCACCTCCATTTCTAGGTGGTTTTTTACCAAAATAATCTGTGAGTTTCCGCCCGAAACCAGCAGGCACAAATGCGGAAAAGCAGGCTGGTTGTTGTCATCTTCGTTATTCTTAATAAAATGTGCCAGTACATGGCCCTGCAAGTGGTTTACTTCAACCATGGGGGCACCGGTTGCAATTGACAAGCCTTTGGCAAACGAAGTGCCAACCAGAAGCGAGCCCAACAGGCCGGGGCCACGCGTAAAGGCTATGGCGCTAATATCGGCAGGTTTGATGCCGGCTTTTTTTATGGCCTGGTCAACCACCGGTACTATGTTCTGCTGGTGGGCACGCGAAGCCAGTTCCGGTACCACGCCACCGTAATCTTCATGCACTTTTTGGCCTGCAATAATATTTGAGCGGATTATGCCGTTTTCAACAACAGCAGCCGATGTATCGTCACAGCTCGACTCAATACCTAATATGATTATCTTATTTTTTTTTGACATAGTGCATTTTTCTTCAATTTTAAGTCGTGTGTACTCCTTAAATTGAGACAAATTGTATTATTTTGTATTCGATAAAAATGGGAGGACAAAAGTATTAAAAAAACAAGAAAAATAGTGCTGATTATGATTTCGGCTATCATTTTGATGGTCGGGACCTTATACTTTGTACTCCAAAGCCGTTGGGTTCAAACGGCCATTATTTCATATATAACACAAAATATCTCAGAAAAAACAGATGCTGAATTCACTATTGGCAGGGTGGGATTTGCATTTTTCGACCGTTTGGTTCTGGATGAAGTGTATATTAGCGATCAGAAAAACGATACCCTGCTTTATGTTGATAAGCTGATTGCAGGCATTGATTCATTTTCCTTTTCTGAAAAATATCTGGCAGTGCGAAAGCTTGAGTTAAATGAATATATATTGAATCTTGAAAAAATTGATAGTTCGGCTTATAATTTCACATTTCTTTCTGATTCTTTTGCAGGAGACTCAACCCAATTGGAGTGGAATATGAGTGCCGGTGGTTTTGATTTCAATAACGGTCGTTTCATATATTACGATTCGCTTATGCCCCCTAATGTGTCTGAGTTTTTGAGGTTTCGCGATTTTAGTTTTTTTGTTGACCGTGTTCATTATCAAAATGGAGAATCCTTTTCGGCCAATCTTAATGCTCTTTCATTTGTGTCCGATTCAAAACTTACCATGAAAAATTTCACATCTGAAGTAGAATATGCCCAAAATACCCTTAGTTTACACAAGATTAAAGGAAAAACTGAATATTCCGAGTTACAAGCCGATTCTATTCTTTTCATGTTTGATGAATATATGGTTTCGAATGATGTATCTGACATTTCATTCGATATGATGTTGAATAAGCTCAATGTGGGTTTTAGCGATTTGTCGTTTTTGATTGATGGCTTTTACAAGCGCGATTTTTCGGCACAGGTTGAAGGTCACGTTAGGGGAACCCTTAACGATATGAGTGGGCGTAATTTTAGGCTCCAGGTTGAGGATTTTACCCGGTTAAATGGTGATTTCTACATTAATGGCTTACCCGACATTCAAAATACTTACATCTTTTTTAATTTGAACGAGTCGTTTGCAAACTTTACCGAAATTCGTAATCTTGATTTGCCAACCAATATCCAGAAAACAATTGATGTCTTACCATCTTTTCTCGATAATGTTGGGGTTTTTCGTTATAAAGGAAATTTTACAGGCTTTCTCGATAATTTTGTGGCATACGGTACAGCGTACAGTAACATGGGGGCATTTACAACCGACGTGTCGTTTAAACCATTGAAAAATGAACATTTGCAAATTGAAGGTAACCTGGAAGCAATGAACCTGGATATTGGTACCGTTTTCGATAATGATAACCTCGATAAGCTTTCTTTTTCAGGCCAGATTGACGGGACCGTTAACCGGCAAGCCGAATACAACCTTGAGTTTGACGGGTTGGTCAATTCGATCGATTTTAAAGGGTATGGCTATGACAGCATTTTAGTAAACGGATCGCTGAAAAATGATTTGTTTAATGGTATACTGTCAATTTCCGATCCGAATTTGAAGCTTGATTACCGGGGTAAGCTTGATATGCAACCAGAAAAGCCGGTGTTCGAATTCTTTGCCGATGTAGCCTATGTTAATGTAACTAATTTACAGTTGATCGAGGCTGATGATGAAATATCGGGGGCTGTTGAGATAGATGCTAATTTTGAAGGAAATACCATTGATGATGCCGAAGGCCGTTTAGTGCTAAGGGATTTTTACTTTAAGAATAAAAATGGAGAGGTAAATATTGCCGAGATTTTATTGGATAATGCCCCGGCCGGGGAAAATGGAGAGCTGGTGTTGCGTAGCGATCTTGTTGATGCCGAGGTAACAGGCGAGTACAGCTTTATGACCATTGGAAGTTCATTAAAGGAATTTTATAGTAGTTACCTGCCTTCGTCGCTTAACCGGACGAAAAAAAATATTGATGACCCGAATAATTTTCAATTTCATGTTAATTTGAAAAATGGAAGCGCAATTACTAAACTGATTGATCCTGAGTTTGATATTGATGAAAACATTGAGATTGAAGGAGTGTACGCGCCATTGAATAATGAAGTAACCCTTGAAACTTTTATACCATATATAAAACTTGGGAAGCGGGGGGGCGAAAATATTTCATTACGTATAGATGCTGATGAGGATGCATTTTTCAGCAGGACAAATGTCGACAAATTTTGGCTGAACCCTAAATTCAATCTTTTTAATTTTACTGTCAGAACAGATGTTGAAAATGATAAGCTCGGGGTTAATTTGTTTTGGAATAATTATAGTCCGACAACTTATAGTGGATCTGTGCAAACAACAACCACGTTTACAAAAACAAAAACAAAATACCCGCATGTTGAAGTTGATATTGAACCCTCGAATATTTATATAGGCGACTCACTTTGGCAAGTAAACAATAGCCGCGTAACCATCGATTCAACATCTGTGCTTTTTGACGGGGTTGAGGTAGGCCACAAAAATGAGCGAATATTAATTGATGGGCGTTTGGCCCAGAACGAGGACGCATCGTTAGATGTAAGTATCGATCATGTAGGGCTGCAGCTTTTTGAACCTTTACTTGGTAACTCATCGTTTACAGGTGAGCTAAACGGCCAGGCGAAACTTTCAAGTTTTTATGACAAGTTTATACTTGACATGGATTTGAGCATGAACAATTTCAGCTACAATTATGAAAAAATTGGAGATTTGGTTATGACCAGCCGCTGGGATCACGACCGTGAAGAGCTTTATTCTGAATTGTTTTTAACCGATGAAAACATTTCTTTATTTGAGGCATCGGGTTATATTAATCCAATAACCGGTGGGCTTAATCTTAACCTTGAAGCAGAAAAGGCCCCCGTTTCGGTACTCGATATTTTTATGCCGCCAACATTTTTCGGAATGACGGGAGCTGTAAAAGGCGATTTAAAATTACATGGAAATGTTAATCATATTATGATTGACGGGGCGCTCGACCCACTCGAAGAAGCAACTATTGGTGTGTCGTACTTAAAAACCATTTATAGTTTTGAAGACCCTGTTGAGTTTAAGAGCGACTCAATTATTTTCCCTAATTTGCTGATTAAAGATGAAAAAGAAAACAACGCTGTTTTTGAAATAGATTCTCTTTATCC
>JAGYOI010000329.1 GCA_018399395.1 Prolixibacteraceae bacterium | reverse complement strand
TGTTTCTTGAACGATACCTATATAATTTCAAGGGCAAGAAGCAACCCAGCCCTTATAAAAAAGACCGGGTTGCAAGATTTGTTTTACTAACCGGAGTGGGGAGCAGCAACTTCCCATTCCATAAAACTTTACAAAGAAATGAAAAAATGAATTACATTACTCCAAAAACCTTTTATATAGTTTTTTATGTGGGTAACAAAAAACCTTAAATGAAAAATATGAAGAAGAATTATTCTTTGACATTTGTATTACTCTTGTGCGTAATTTTGAGTTCAAAAGATGCTAAAGCCCAACGAATTATCAAATTGGGTTTTACAGGTGGAGCTGCCCGGTTTTATCCCGAAGCCCAACATCTGGGAGCTAATTTAAACAACTCAATGGGCAATGGCTGGGGTTGGTCGGCCGGAGTTTTTATACAGGAAAACTGGAAACCCAAAATTAAGCAAATAGTAGAGCTTAACTATTATGCTCTTTCCAGCGATGTATTTCTTCAAAAAAACCCACAAGGGCCATGGTCTCCCAATGACGGGACAGGACGCCAGCCTATTTATGGAAATTTTCAAAATACCCCTTTTAATTTACTGGCCATTTCGGGTGGAATAAAATATTTATTAACCGATAAATTATTTGTTTACCCCGGATTTGAGATAGCAAGGTCGCTAAATAAAAAAATAGATATCAATAAAACTACCTATCATATAAAAATAGGAGCAGGAGTTACCTTAAAACATGTCGATTTTATGCTGGAGTATGCATACGGTCTCAAATACCAGCGAATGGTTTACGACCCGACCGTTCCGTTTGCCAGTACACACCGGAATAAATATTTGCAGTTAAAAGTACAAATTCCTTTGTACAGGGTCAGATAAAGGACTCAACACTGAAATCAGATAACGATGATAATTATTAAGAATCGGCGATTGGCACTGGGTCTGTTTTTACTTGTTTTTATGTATTTCGGATGTATCCGCGATGTTAACATAAGCGAAAACAATGAAACCCGGGAAGTAGTTTTAAACTGTATTCTCAATACGGGAAAAGATACGGTTGTTACATGGTTGTCTTATTCAAATCCGATACAATCATCTTTAAAATTTGAAGCTATAACAAATGCCGCGATCCAGCTTTTCGAAGAAGGTAAAAGTGTGGGCGAATTTATATGGGCCGACAGTAGTGCTTATATTTTGCCGTTATCGGTTCAAGCGGGCAAAAAATACCGGATAGAAACAAAAATCAATGGGGAAAGAATTTGGGCTGAAACAGTTGTTCCTTTGCCGGTTGATGCAACTATAAAAATTGCGAACCCTGAAAATCCTTTAAAATATTACCAAATATCATTAACAGATAATCTCGATGAAAAAAATTATTATTGGGCTTCGGCAAGCGGATTTACCGGTGGTGGTGAAAACCATTGGAAAGACATTGCCGGTGAATTATTTTCTGATTTTGAGTATGCCGATGATTTTAATCAATACATTTCCGAGGATGGGGTGTTTAAATTTGAATACGACTTTTACGTGCGGTTCACTGACCTTGAATTACCCGATAGTACGGTGGCTGTAGTCATTTATCCCAGAGGTATCGACTATCCTTTGGAAGTATTTTTGCTATCGACCGATTATCATCTCGATAAATACATAAAATCAAGCCTCCTTTTGCTCGATATGGAATTAAATGCCGAAGATTTGCCGATCATTTATTCACCTTTCCCGGTATATTCAAACATACATGGAGGTGTCGGGATTTTTGGTTCCACAACCAGTGCATCAAAAATTTTTACACGAAATTAAACTATGGGTAGAAAAAATCGGATACAGTTTTTTATGATTGTTTTTGTTAGTCTTGTGTTTCAAGTCCATGTTTTTTCGCAGGAAAATATCACAATAAACGGGTATATTTCTGATAAAGCCACAGGAGAACGGTTGGCAGGGGCAACAATTTTTATACCGGAGACAGGTAAAGGAACCACAAGCAACGATTTCGGTTTTTTTAGCTTAACCGTTCCTCATGGAAATATGAATGTTGTGTTTCGATTTGTAGGATATGAAACATATATCCTGAATTCTGCATTTACGAAGGATACACTTGTTCAAATTCAGCTTAAAACAAATAATCAATTAGACGAAGTATTAGTAAAAGCTTCTAACAACGAGAAATTCCTTCTTTCTCATTCGATGGGTATTCACAGGCTAAGCGCAAAAGAGGTAACAAAAATACCAACAGTACTTGGCGAGCCCGATTTGTTAAAAGCCATACAATTGTTGCCGGGTGTTTCATTCTCAACCGAAGGTTCAACCGGATTTAGTGTTCGTGGTGGCAGCCCCGGCCAAACACTTATCCAACTCGACGGAGTCCCGGTTTATAATGTAAACCACCTTTGGGGTTTTATGTCGGCATTTAACAACGATGCCATTAGCGAAGCCAAATTGTACAAGGGAAGTTTGCCGGCCCGTTTTGGAGGCAGGCTTGGCTCGGTGCTCGATGTGAGCATGAAAGAAGGAAACCTGAAAAAACGTACCGGAACCTTTTCAGTCAGTCCTATTGCCGGGCGCTACACACTGGAAGGGC
>JAGYOI010000328.1 GCA_018399395.1 Prolixibacteraceae bacterium | reverse complement strand
CGAAAGGCTTATGAACACTGAATATGCTGAAAATGCACTGGCTGATAAAGAATTATATAACGAAATAATTCAACACCGTATGGTTTACACCAAAATATCGGGCATCGATTACAATTTGCATCAACCGGCAACATTAAATCCGCTTCCACCAGATGGTGTGATTTCCAACTGGGAAAAAGATTACAAAATCATGCAGGAAGATATGATTTATGGTGAATCATTGCCTTTTGGGGAACTAATGGAACGCATTAAGGAACTGAAAGAAAAAATAAACAAAGCAGAGTGGTCATAATTCATTAAAAGAAAATCATGCTAAGCTTACATCAGGCCATAGAAATAAAAGAATCGATACTGGAATATATTAAGGCTACGTTCACTTTTCAGGATAAAGAAGTGCACAAAGCTTTTTACGAATTTATCAACCATCCGGTCGATGGTATGTTCAAAGGTCCGTATGTATCGTTAAAACTCCCTTTTGTTAAGGCCACCGAAGACGAACAAAACCAGGTTCCTTTAACCATTAAGCCTGAATGGGCACCGTATGACCACCAGGTGAAATCGTGGAAAAGGTTAAGCTGCTATGATAAATCTCCAAAGCCCACCATTATAACTACCGGTACGGGTTCGGGTAAAACCGAATCGTTTATGTTCCCGGTGCTCGATTATTGTTACCAAAACCTGCACCGTAAAGGCATAAAAACCATTATACTATACCCGATGAATGCCCTTGCAAGCGATCAGGCAAAACGTTTTGCACAGGAAATTTATGCCGACCCGAGGTTAAAAGGAAAAGTTACAGCCGGTCTTTTTATTGGCGAAGGCAAAGTAAAACAGTCGTACCAAAAAATGATGGGGCCCGAAAACATCATTGAAGACCGTGAGATGATATTATCGTCGCCCCCCGATATTTTGCTTACCAACTTTAAAATGCTCGATTACGGGCTTATGAAAAGCAATTATCACGATTTATGGCCGGGCAACCTGGCCGACCCAACCTTGTTGCAATTTCTTGTTTTAGACGAGTTGCACACTTACGATGGTGCACAGGGTACCGACGTGGCAAACCTGATAAGGCGCTTGAAATTAAAGCTTAAAATGCCCGAAAATCATTTATGCCCCGTAGGTACTTCGGCTACTATTGGTTCGGGCGATGATGCCCCGCAATTATTGGCAGCTTATGCTTCTAAAGTGTTTGGCGAGCAAATAAGCCCCGAAAGCATTATTTCGGAAAACAGGCTGAGCGTTGATGATTTTTTCAGCAGTGAACACGACTTAGCGTATTTTGTGCCGCGCTTAGAAGTTCTTAATGGGGTAAAACCAATAGCCGGCGAAGGATACGCGAATTATATCAAACGTCAGGTTGATATATGGCAGTTCGATCAGGAACAGCTATCCGATGAGCTCAAAAAGCTTAAAGTTGTACGCGATTTGGTTGACGTGGTTAACCGGGGAAAAGGCATCCATCTTTTAAGCGGGGTAATGAAACATTTATCGGATATAAACGATGAATACAGCAAAATACCACAATGGGACGAGGATCATAATTTTAACCCCAAAGAGTATCTTTTACTTTCGTTGTTCGGTCTCATAAGCGAGGCCAAAACCAGCGATATAAAACCCGCCCCGTTTTTATATGCACAAACTCATTTGTGGATAAGGGAGCTGAGTGGTGTGTTGCGTTTAATGACCGATACGCCCCGGTTTACCTGGAAAGAAGTTGTTGATTCGAACAACGACATACAGGCCTTGCCGCCTTGGTTTTGCCGTGAATGTGGCGCTTCGGGATGGTTGGGGATTAAGCACGATAACAAAGAGCGTTTCGAAAAGGATACCGCCGATATTTACACAAAGTTTTTTAGCAACCATAAGCACATCTATTTTGCCAATCGTACCAGCTGGTATTCGCAGCACGATGCAACGCAAACCGGTTACGAAGCTACCGACAGCATCAAAAAAAATGTTTCGGGCAAAAGTCTTGAATTTGAACCCAACCCCGATGATGATACCATTGACATTACCGCATTTCGCAGGTTGGATGCTAACGGTAAAAACGATCATGTTTGTCCCGAGTGCAACAGCCGCAATACCGTGTCGATAATTGGAACACGTACAGCAACATTAAGTAGTATTGCGGTAAGCCAGGCACTGGCCTCCGATTTAGATGCACAAACCGAGCAACAACGTAAAGTTTTGGCTTTTACCAATTCAGTTCAGGATGCAGCCCATCAGGCGGGTTTTATCGAAGCTCGAAACTATCGTTTTACTTTTCGTTCATCGCTTCAAAAAGTAATTAACCAACAAAAGAATAAAAGCGACCTGAATACACTTAACGCCTCGTTTTTAGAATATTGGAAACAAAATTCCGACGAAACCGGTAAGAAACCATTAGATGCATATTATCAGCGCTTTTATCCGACTGATTATGCCGGGAAATCGTCGCCCGGGGATTATAAAAGCAAAAACGGCTATAACAAAAACTTTCAGCAAGAATTTGACTTACGAATGTCCTGGGAGCTGTTTGCCGAATTTGGGTATAATGCAATTATTGGGCGTACACTCGAAAAAACAAAC
>JAGYOI010000327.1 GCA_018399395.1 Prolixibacteraceae bacterium | reverse complement strand
AGTGATTCTCAACGGTGAGCATGCCCATGCCAACATGAACGGCCTCAGCTTTACCGACAACAAACAGCACGTTGATAACTTTACCGCAATAGACCATGCTGTACCGAACTGCACCAGCAGCCAGTTGTACAAAAACATACTCGACGACCATTCGAAAGGCGTTTTCACGGGTCAGATAAACGTATCTCAGGATGCCCAGAAGACCGAGGCCTTTCAGCAAAACAACAATGTACTGTTGAGCGAAACGGCCGAGATGTTCACCAAGCCACGTTTGGTCATCGATGCCGATGATGTGCGTTGCAGTCATGGTGCTACAGTAGGCCGCATCGACGAAAATGCACTGTTTTACCTGCGCACCCGTGGTATTGGCGAAAAAGAAGCCCGTTTGATGATTATGTATGCCTTTGCCGACGAAGTAATTTCGCAGGTGCGTGTAAATGTACTGCGCGACCGGCTCAGCGAGCTTGTTGACCGCCGCTTACGTGGCGAGCTTGGGCCATGTCAGAGCTGTTCGTTTAACCATGCAAAAAGATAAAAGTAAACACTTAACGCAAAATAATAAAATCCGGGAGTGGGGCACTTTGCCACCATTTTCGGATTTTATTTTGGGTGGCTTCATTTTTTAGAAAGATTTAGCAGCATATTGCAAATAATATCGCAACGAAATTAATCGCAATTATGCATGTGGGTAGAGTTTATTGTTCTAATGGTTGTGATTTACTTCATTGTATATTACCTTTCAGGATGTTTTAATCTCTGAGTTGTGAACAAACCAATCAACTATAAAGCTGAATATGAAAAACTACTAGAAGAAAACCATTTGTTAAGAGACGAAATTGAATCACTGAAATCTCAAATTCAAAATCCAAACGCGAATGAATCTTCAGATACTGCAAAAGTGGCTACAAAAACATCATTGTTTCAAGATGTTACAGTTACTTCAGGTGTTATAAACAAATTTTCTTCACCCAAAGAAAAAATTGATCTTTACTTTTCACTCTTTAAAGGGCGCATAGATGTTTATGCTAAACGCTGGGAGAACAAAAAGAAAGACAAAGCCGGTTATTCGCCTGTTTGCACAAATGAGTGGGTGTATGGGCTATGCAATAAACCTAAAGTAAAATGCAGTAAGTGCCTCAATCGTGATTATGAACCTCTTGATGAAAGTGTAATTGAAAGTCACCTAAAAGGACAAATTGTTGCTGGTGTTTATCCTTTGCTGACAGATGAGACCTGCCATTTTCTTGCCATTGATTTTGATGGTGAAGAATGGAAGGATGATATTGTTACAATACGTGAGATATGTAACGAGTTTGAAATACCTATGGTGCTTGAACGCTCCCGCTCGGGAAATGGTGCACATCTTTGGTTCTTTTTCGAAAATGCAATAAGTGCTGGCTTGGTCCGAAAGTTTGGCAGCTCATTGCTTACTTATGGCATGGGAAAGCGGTACAAAATCGCTTTTAGCTCGTACGATCGGCTTTTCCCCAATCAGGATACCATGCCAAAAGGCGGATTGGGAAACCTTATTGCCCTTCCGCTACAAATGGGAGCCAGAAAAAATGGCAATGCTGTTTTTATCGATGATTCGCTTAAACCTTACAATGACCAATGGGCTTTTCTTTCTTCTATAAAACGATTTACAAAAACCGAAATTGAAGTGCTAACCGGAAAATTGAGTGATGGTAATGAACTTGGCATGCTGAAAGTTGAAGAAGATGAAATAAGGCCCTGGGAAAAACAAGCTGTTGTCAAGCTGAAAAAGAATGATTTTCCTTTGAGTACATCAATAATCAGGGCAAATATGCTTTACATCCCAACAACCGGCATTTCGCAACCAGCACTAAACCAGATCAAACGGCTTGCAGCATTTAAAAATCCGGAATTCTACAAAGCACAGGCCATGCGCTTACCCACATTTAATAAACCACGGGTGATTTCGTGTTCCGAAATAAAATCAGGCTATTTATGTTTACCCCGTGGGTGTGAAACCGAAATGACAGAAATATTTTCTCAATCGGGCACTGAAATATCATTTTTGGATAAAACAAATAGTGGTGTGCCTATAGATATAGATTTTAAAGGCGTTTTACGCGATGGGCAACAACTTGCATTTGACAAAATGTTATCTGCAAATTATGGAATTCTTAGCGGGACTACCGCCTTTGGGAAAACCGTGGTCGCCTTAAAACTCATTGCCGAACGAAAAGTGAATACACTTATCCTTGTCGATAAAATTAACTTGTTGAATCAATGGGAAAGCCGGATAAATGAATTTCTTTCGATAAACGAAACCGTAAAAACAAAGTCGGGGAAGAAAAGTAAAAAGAGTATTATTGGCAAACTAGGTGGCGGAAAACAACAATTAAAAGGGATAATCGATATTGCATTACTTCAGTCGCTAAACAGGCAGGGCGAAGTGAGAGAATGTGTAAAAGATTACGGGATGGTGATTGTTGACGAATGCCATCATGTTTCTGCATTCACATTTGAAAGTGTGCTGAAAGAAGTTAACGCGAAATATGTTTATGGCTTAACCGCAACGCCAACCCGGAAAGATGGCCATCATCCGATTA
>JAGYOI010000326.1 GCA_018399395.1 Prolixibacteraceae bacterium | reverse complement strand
ATTGAAAAACGAATTGACAATATGACAAATAAAACCCAGATAGAAGTAGAAAATAGGCTCATTTCGATAGTTAAACAAGACGAGCAAGATTATATCTGCCTGACAGATATGGTTAGAGGAGAAGAAGGGACTGACCATATTCGCAATTGGATGAGAAATCGCAATACAGTAGAATTCATTGGATTATGGGAAACTTTGAATAACCCGAATTTTAAACCTGTCGAATTCGACACCTTTAGAAAACAAGCCGGATTAAACAGTTTCAATTTGACACCGAGAAAGTGGATTGAAACAACTGATGCAATCGGATTAATTTCAAAATCAGGAAGATATGGAGGTACATATGCCCACAAAGACTTAGCATTTGAGTTTGGTTCCTGGATTAGCCCAATGTTTAAACTCTTGTTGATAAAAGAGTATCAACGACTAAAGGAGATTGAGAGCAATCAATATAATCTTGAATGGAATGTTAAACGGATTTTGACCAAAACAAACTACCTGATTCATACCGATGCAGTAAGAGATTGCATGCTGCCAGAAAAAAACTACGATAAAGATAAAGAGTGGCTGATTTATGCAGAGGAGGCTGATTTGTTGAACGTTGCACTATTTAATTGTACTGCAAAAGATTGGCGGGAGGCAAATACAGATAAAGCAAAGAAAGGTTTAAACATTCGTGATTTTGCAAGTATAAATGAACTTGTTGTTTTATCAAACCTCGAGAATATAAATTCTATTCTCATTCGTAATCAGATTGATAAAACAGAACGCTACAGGCAGTTAAGAGAGATTGTTCATTTGCAATTAAAATCACTTGACGGACAGGACTTTATGAAAGCATTGAAAAAAGTAGCTGATGACATCTACATTGAAACCAAAAAGAAGCTGAAATAGATGCCTTTAATACTGAACTTGGACAAGAAGCAGGAACAAAAAACACAAGCCAAAACCTGTTTTTGCCCAACCCCTGACATTCCCCTTCTACAGAACAGCTTTAAATAATGCCTGAAAATTTGGTAAACCCGGCAACATCATTTATTTTTAACCCCTGAAAACAACCAACACCCGGCAGATGAATAACACAGCAAGCCTTTTGAACCAAACGCGCGGTTTAAGCAGAGGTGAGGATATCTTGCTGGTGAGGGGATAGATAAACAAATTGGAATTGAATGATGAACCAAGTTACTGAAAACAGCAACCTCTATTCAAAAATTGCCGGTCTTTTGCAGGCTGCAAGGCAAAATGTGATGCGCGCCGTAAACCAAACGATGGTTTATACCTATTTCGAAATCGGGCGGATGATTGTGGAAGACGAACAACAAGGTAAAGAGCGAGCTGAATATGGCAAGCAGGTTTTGAAGGAACTTTCAAAACGGCTAACTGTTGAATTTGGCAAAGGTTTTTCTCAAGACAACCTTGAGAGAATGAAAAGATTCTATCTCACCTATTCTGACTCAATTTCCGCAAACATGTTGCGGAAATTGGAAAATGACCCAATTACGCAGAAATCGTCTGCGCAATTATCACAAACAGAAAATGAAGAAAATTCAAAACCACAAGCCAATTCTAACCAGATACCAATTATTAAAAATAATGCAAATGAAATTTCCGAGACACTTTCTCGTAAATTTATTCTCTCCTGGTCGCACTATCTTAAACTCATGCGCATTGAAAACCCTGATGAACGACGCTTTTACGAAATCGAATGTGCTGCCAACAATTGGAGTTTAAAGGAATTGCAACGACAGCTTGATTCCGCCTTGTACGAACGCCTTGCCCTGAGCCGCGATAAGGAAGGGGTAAAACAATTGGCCGAAAAAGGGCAAATCATCGAAAAGCCAACCGACTTCCTGAAAGACCCCTACGTTTTAGAATTTCTGAATTTGCCCGAACAACACCAGTATTCTGAAAGTGATCTGGAAACAGCAATCATTGATAAGTTAGAACATTTTCTGCTCGAATTGGGCAAAGGTTTTACGTTTGTAGCACGTCAGTTCAGGATGACCATTGACGAAAAGCATTTTAAAGCCGACCTGGTTTTCTTTAACCGATTGCTGAAATGTTTTGTGGTGATTGACCTTAAAATTGGCGAACTCACCCATCAGGACATCGGGCAAATGCAGATGTACGTGAACTACCACGACCGAATTGTGAAACTGCCCGACGAAAACAAAACCATCGGCATTGTGCTTTGCAAAGACAAAAGCCAAACCCTGGTTGAATTTACCCTGCCCGAAAATAACGACCAGATTTTCGCCAGTCGCTACCAAACCATCCTGCCCGATAAACAGGCCTTTATCAATCTTTTAAATGAAAGTGAAGCATGAAGTTGAGAAAGGAAATGTGGAATAAAGTTAAATTTGAAAATATGGCTTCCCTTATTGGTGACGGTTTTATTGTTGCCGATTGGGAGAATATTAAAGACAACTATGCCCTTGTTTACATGCCTTTTGAACCAAACGCCCGGTTAACAGCAGGTGAAGATGGATTGGTGGTAAAGAGGGGTATTTGAGGAAACAAAGGTGTTTTTGTAAACAAGTTGGCAGCAGCATTATGAGAGGCATCACGACAGAATACAGAGTTTGAAATGAG
>JAGYOI010000325.1 GCA_018399395.1 Prolixibacteraceae bacterium | reverse complement strand
GAAAGCACAGCCGTCCCGTTACCAATCGAAAACGTGGATACTGACCAAATTATTCCGGCCCGTTTTTTAAAGGCTGTTGAGAGAAAAGGTTTTGGCGAAAACTTATTCCGCGACTGGCGTTACCTCGAAGGGGAGGAACCCAATCCCGAATTTGTAATGAACAAGCCCGAATATTCAGGTTCAATTCTTGTGGCCGGTAAAAATTTTGGTAGTGGCTCAAGCCGCGAACATGCCGCGTGGGCTATTTACGATGCCGGTTTCAGGGTGGTTGTTTCAAGCTTCTTTGCCGATATTTTCAAAGGGAACGCCTTAAACAATGGCCTTTTGCCGGTTCAGGTTACACCCGAATATCTTGAAGAAGTTTTTGAAACCATAGAAAAAGACAACAAGGCAAAATTTACGGTTGACCTCGAAAATCAGACCTTTACCAACAACACAACCGGTAGCACTTTCGAGTTTGAAATCAACCCTTACAAAAAAACATGCTTACTGAATGGCTACGACGATATCGACTATTTGGTAAATATGAAGGACGAGATTGAAGCATACGAGCAAAACAAATAAGAAAATGAACAACAGTCGAAATAAAGCACCAGCCCAAACTCCCCCTTCAGGGGGCAAGGGGGGCAATCTAATCAAAATATTAGACACAACCCTTCGCGACGGGGAACAAACAACAGGCGTTTCGTTCAACGAGATGGAAAAGCTGAGTATGGCACAGGTTTTTCTCGGCGACCTGAAAATCGACCGGCTCGAAGTAGCTTCGGCCAGGGTATCGGATGGGGAGTTTAAAGGTGTTCAGCGCATTGCAAACTGGGCAGCCAAAAACAACCACCTTGACAAAATTGAAGTGCTGGGTTTTGTTGACAATGGGGTGTCAATCGACTGGATTGTTGAATCGGGGGCACAAACGATGAACCTTTTGCTTAAAGGCTCGTACAAACATGTTACCGAGCAGTTGCGTAAAACACCCGAGGAACACCTTGCCGATGCCAAAAGTAACATTGAAATGGCTACACGAAAAGGGCTAACGGTAAATGTTTACCTCGAAGACTGGTCGAACGGTATGCGTAATTCCAAAGATTATGTGCATTTTATGCTCGACGGGCTGAAAGATACGGCTGTTAAACATTACATGCTACCAGACACCCTGGGGATATTAGACCCCGATGAAACCTATGCTTTCTGCCGTGAAATAATAGAAAAACATCCGGGACTGGATTTTGACTTTCACCCACACAACGATTACGACCTGGCCATAGCCAATGTTTATTATGCATTAAAGGCCGGAATACGTTGTATCCATACAACCATAAACGGATTGGGCGAACGGGCAGGCAATGCCCCGCTTTCAAGTGTTATTGCAACCATTAAGGATCACCTTAATTTCAAAACCAATGTTCAGGAAAACAAGCTCAACACGGTGAGCAAGCTCGTTGAATCGTTTTCGGGTATCCGCATCCCAACCAACAAACCGCTAATCGGTGAGTTTGTATTTACCCAGTGCAGTGGTGTTCATGCCGATGGCGATACGAAAAATGACCTGTATTTCAATGATTTGCTACCAGAACGATTTGGCCGGAAACGTAAATATGCACTCGGAAAAACGTCGGGCAAAGCCAACATCAGAAAAAATTTAGAAGAGCTTGGTATTTCACTCGACCCCGATTCGCTGAAAAAAGTTACACAGCGGGTTATCGAACTAAGTGACAAAAAAGCCAATGTAAGTTTAGAAGAACTTCCTTACATTGTATCGGACGTGCTCCGCACACATGCTGTTGATCAGGTTATTACCATACAAAACTTTACGGTATCGATGGCATACGGCTTAAAACCAGTTTCATCGCTTTCTATTAATTATCACGATAAAGTGTATGAAGAAACTGCCACGGGCGATGGACAGTACGATGCTTTTATGAATGCCCTGAAAAAAATATACAAGAAACTTAAAAAACCTTTCCCGAAACTTGTAGATTATGCAGTAACAATCCCGCCTGGCGGTAAAACCGATGCATTGGTTGAAACGGTAATTACCTGGGACCTGGACAAAGAATTCCGCACACGCGGCCTCGACCCCGACCAAACAAATGCGGCTATCATAGCAACTATGAAAATGCTGAACATTATCGAATTAAAAACGATATAGCAGTAACGATAGCATAATTCGATTTTGATTTTATACTCAACAATTGATTATATTTGTATAAAAAGCTTATGACTTACACAACGGTTGACATAAAAAATAAAAAAGAAGGACAATCCATCAATATCCCTAAGGATATGATGATTGATGACGATAAAGTTATCATCCGAAAAATAGGCAATGCCCTCTATTTGATTCCTCATAAAACTCCTTGGAAGAATATGATTGACAATCTTGACACTTTCACTGACGACTTTATGGAAGAAAGAAACCAACCAAACTGGAACCCGGAAAAACATTCTTTTGATTAATGGAATATTTGCTAGATACTGACATTTGTATTTTTTTGATACGAAAAAAACCAAACTCATTAATTGCTAAACTTCAAAGTTTACCTTTTGGTGCAGTAGGTATATCAACAATCACATTAGCTGAATTACAAGTTGGAG
>JAGYOI010000324.1 GCA_018399395.1 Prolixibacteraceae bacterium | reverse complement strand
ACCACAATTTCCCAGTGCCGCAACACCGTATCCCTAGTATAGGGAATTGAAAGACATCCTTCGATGCGGGCATGAAGCGAGTCTCCTGTGGCAATTATTTGCGGATTGAGCATGCTTTCAAAAGGTTCTTCTTCCTTATCAAATCGCTGTACCAGCATCAATTTGCGGTTAATTCCAACCTGTGGTGCAGCAATACCAACCCCGGGGTTTAAGGTATCTCTAACAGTAGCCAGTAACCTTGAACGGAAATATTCCATGCATACACTGCCAATCACTTCTTCATCAACTTCGCGGCAGGTTTCACGCAAAAACAACGAGTCGGCCATATTATCAATAACATACAACTCCATAGGTTCGGTTGCAGCTTTCGACGATACCAGCTGGTGTTCTTCTTTGTTTAAGCCGCCAAAATCTTTTTGGCAGGCAAAAAACACAAAAATGAAGAGTAAAAGAGGAAGTGTTCTTTTTAATAATGATACCATTTGTAATGATTTAAAACTTCAAACATACACCCTCAAAAATAGTTTAAATAAAACCACCTGCCAAAACTATGATTCAAAATACATAAGACAAGTACATTTCAGTTACTTTTTATCTGAAATCATTCCAAATAATAATAATTTTTCATTCAAAAAGGAAAAATCGAATAGTTTGGTTAATTGTTTTGAACCCCGAACAGGCGAATCATCCAAAGGTTTAAAAGCAATAAAAACAGGCAAATACTCTTTCTGTATCACAGGAATAACGCATCATTCAGCATCACACACTTTGGTTTAACAACTTCATTTTTTATATTTGTTCGCCTTGAAAAACAAAAAGAGCTAACAAATAAAAAATAGTAACAGTCCGGGTTTAAGCATTACTTACTTCATCAAAACCCGGATTAATAAATTAAGAACGTATGAAACAATTTAAAATTATTGTACTTGCCAAACAGGTTCCCGACACACGGAACGTAGGCAAAGATGCAATGAAGGCCGATGGTACTGTTAATCGTGCTGCCCTGCCAGCCATTTTCAACCCCGAGGACCTCAATGCGCTTGAACAGGCATTGCAAGTAAAAGACCAGTTTCCGGGAAGCACCGTAACGGTACTAACCATGGGACCCGGACGTGCTGCCGACATCATTCGCGAAGGACTTTTCCGCGGTGCCGACGATGGAATACTGCTTACCGACCGTGCTTTTGCCGGCTCCGACACACTGGCCACATCATATGCCCTGTCGAGAGCTATTGCCAAAATGAAAGATTACGACCTGATTGTTTGTGGACGACAGGCTATTGACGGCGATACGGCACAGGTGGGGCCACAGGTTGCCGAAAAACTAAACCTGCCACAGGTAACTTACGTTGAACAAATACAAAAAGTTGAGAATAAATCTATAACCCTTAAACGTCGATTAGATAATGGTGTAGAAATAGTGAAAGCACCAATTCCGTCTGTTTTTACAGTTACGAGCTCAGCTCCACCCTGCCGCTCGCGTAACGCGCAGCTTATTATGAAATATAAACATGCCAAAACTGTAAGCGAACGTCAGGATGCCAACGAAGATTATCTGACCCTTTATAGCGAACGACCTTATCTGAACATCAACGAGTGGACTGTTAACGAAGTAGATGCAGAGGCTAAACAACTCGGACTCTCGGGTTCGCCTACTAAAGTGAAAAAAATAGAGAATATTGTACTGCAGGCCAAGGAGTCAAAAGCTGTTGAAGCAAACGATGCAGAAATTAATCTATTAATGAAAGAATTAATTGACAGTCATACACTTGGATAAACAAAACAACCATGAATAACATATTTGTATATTGCGAAATAGAAGAAGGCGCCATTGCCAATGTAAGCTTCGAATTGCTTACCAAAGGCCGCCAGCTTGCCGATGAATTGGGATGCCAGCTCGAAGCTATAGTTATAGGCAGCCAACTCGACGGTATTGAGAAACAGATTTTTCCTTACGGTGCAGATGTAGTACACGTGGCCGACGACGAACGTCTTGCCCCATACACTACCCTGCCACACACCTCTATTCTCAACAGTATTTTTGAAACAGAAAAGCCGCAAATAGCACTTATGGGTGCTACTCCCATTGGCCGCGATTTGGGTCCCCGTGTGTCATCAGCGCTCTACAGCGGTTTAACTGCCGATTGTACCAGTCTTGAAATTGGTAACCACGAAGATAAAAAGGCCGGAAAAACATACGAGAACCTGCTTTACCAAATACGCCCGGCTTTTGGTGGTAACATTATTGCAACCATTATTAACCCCGAATGCAGGCCGCAAATGGCTACTGTACGTGAAGGGGTAATGAAAAGCGAAATCCGTTCGAAAACATACAAAGGTAAACGCAAAAATATTGACGTTGCTAAAGCTGTTAAACCCGAAGATTTTATTATTGAAATTATCGAACGCCACATCGAGCAAAAGAAAGTGAACCTGAACGCCGCACCGGTTATCGTTTCAGGAGGATACGGTGTGGGCAGCAAAGAAAACTTTAAAGCACTGTTTGAATTGGCCGATGTGCTGGGCGGCGAGGTTGCTGCATCGCGTGCAGCTGTTGATGCCGGTTTTGCCGAGCACGACCGCCAGGTAGGA
>JAGYOI010000323.1 GCA_018399395.1 Prolixibacteraceae bacterium | reverse complement strand
GTGATTCTCCTTCATGATAGAGCTGTTTTATATATGCTTCTTTGGCTGCATTTTGTTGTGCTTCTTTTTTTGAAATACCGGTTCCTGTTCCTCTTGTTTCATTATCAATAATAACGGTTGAAGTGAAGATGTTGTTTTTGCTTTTTGGGTTGTTTTCTTCTTTGGTTTTAAAATCGATTTCCTGTTTGTTTTTTTGTCCCCATTCAATAAGCTGACTTTTAAAATTTTCGTCTTTTTTTTCAACTTCTGTCAAATCAACATAAATGTTTAGAATTTTTTTGACAATCACGTACCGGGTTTTTTCATAGCCTTTGTCAAGATAAATTGCTCCTATAAGGGCCTCAAGGGCATCGCCATAAATACTTGAAACAGCTTTGTTCCCTATTTTTCGTGATTTTACAAACTGGTCGAGCCCCATGTCAATCATTAATTCAGACATGAATGTCCGGTTTACCAATTTTGAACGCATTTGAGTGAGGAAACCTTCGTCGCGTTGGGGAAAACGGTTATATAAAAATTCGGCAACAACAGCTCCGAGCACTGCATCGCCCAGGTATTCAAGTCGTTCGTTGTTTATTGGCTTTCCTAGCGAGTCGGTTATTGAAGCAGAACGGTGCGTAAAGGCTATATCGTAAAAACGTTTGTTGCCCGGATAAAAGCCAATAACATCTTTCAGAAAAGCATAAAACTCCTTTCCATTGTTATTGGAAAAGAGTTTTATGCGATTTACAAACGGTATTATCATTTGTATTCTTTAAAGATAATTGATGCATTATGACCACCAAATCCAAATGTATTGCTTAGTGCATATTTTACTTTGCGTTCTTTTGCTTTATTGAACGTGAAATCAAGACTTGAATCTATTTCTGGGTCAAGCTCAAATTGATTAATTGTTGGAGGTATAACTCCATTTTGAATTGCCAGTATTGCAGCGATACTTTCAGCTGCACCGGCAGCTCCCAAAAGGTGACCGGTCATTGATTTTGTTGAACTGATACTAAGCTTGTATGCATGCTCGCCAAAAGTATTGATAATGGCATTGGGCTCGGCAATATCCCCTAATCCGGTTGAAGTACCGTGAACGTTGATATAGTCGATTTCCGTTAAATCAATATTGGCATCTTCGCAGGCCAGTTTCATGACTTTAGATGCATAAGTGCCATTTGGGTCAGGTGCTGTCATATGATGAGCATCGGCAGTTAAAGCACCACCAACTACTTCGGCATATATTTTAGCACCACGTTTCTTCGCGTGTTCGTATTCTTCAAGAATTAATGTGGCACCGCCTTCTGCCATTACAAAACCATCACGATTTTTGTCAAATGGCCTCGAAGCAGTTTTTGGGTCATCGTTGCGTGTTGAAATGGCACGCATTGAATTAAAACCGGCAATACCTGCCAGTGTGATTGCTCCTTCTGAACCGCCAGATACCATAACATCAGCTTTACCTAATTTAATATAGTTTAAGGCATCAATAATTGCATTGGCTGATGAAGCGCAAGCAGAAACGGTTGTGAGGTTTGGGCCATGAAATCCATACTCAATTGAGATGCAACCACTGGCCATGTTGGCAATCATTTTCGGTATGAAATACGGGCCTGTTTTCGGATTGTCGTCCTTTAAACCTCTTATTTCATCCTGAAAAGTTTGAAGGCCGCCAATACCGGCACCCCAAATTACACCAACCCTGTCCTTGTCAATCTTTTCCAGATCCATTTCAGAATCGAGAATTGCCTGCTTGGCCGATACCAGCCCAAATTGGGTGTAGATATCGTATTTACGGGCTTCTTTGCGCTCAAAGTGATCGAGCGGATCCCAGTTTTTAACCTCGCAGGCAAACCTCGTCTTCGTATGGCTTGCATCAAAACGAGTAATGGGTGCGGCACTACTAACGCCATCTTTCAAATTGTTCCAATATTCTTCAATATTATTACCCGAGGGGTTAATTGTGCCAAGGCCTGTTACAACTACTCGTTTGAATTCCATAAAAAAAGTAAATGATTATTACTTGCTGTTTTCTTCAATGTATTTAATAGCTTCTCCTACTGTGCCAATTTTTTCAGCTTGATCGTCAGGGATAGCCATGTCGAATTCTTTTTCGAATTCCATGATTAACTCTACTGTATCAAGTGAATCTGCACCTAAATCGTTTGTGAAGCTTGCTTCTGGTGTTACTTCGCTCTCGTCAACCCCTAATTTGTCAACAATTATAGATGTAACTTTTCCTGCAATATCAGACATAGTCGTAATGTTTAATGTTAAAATTATACTTAAATTTTTATCGCTGCAAAGTAAATAACAAACCTGAAACTTATGCAAATTTTTTGGGTTTTACACGCTTAAAAATCATTGCTTCATTTATATTTGTGAACGTATTGAATTTATTACTAATGTTTATAAATATCAGATAATGAAAAAAGTAGCAATTTTTGCTTCGGGCTCAGGGTCAAATGCCGAGAATATTGCCAGGTATTTTAACGACAATGAACATTTGAACATTGAATGCATTTATTCGAATAAGCCTGATGCTTATGTTCTTGAGCGGGCTAAAAAACTTGGAATTGAAACGATGGTTTTCGACCGTGATATGTTTTA
>JAGYOI010000322.1 GCA_018399395.1 Prolixibacteraceae bacterium | reverse complement strand
AAGCCGCACCACCGTGGGCACACGCGACACCAAGGAAGAATTGATTAATTATCTGGAAAACCGAAATTAATGGCTTATAACCGCAAAAACTTTCTGGAACGTGTACTGGCCGTGCAAAAAATTGTACTGGCTGAGCAGGAGCATGGCGCAACGCTGTCGTGGATATACCGAAACCGCATAAAAGCACGGTTCCACATCAGCAAAAGCACATTCGATAATTACTTGTCGATAGCTGCAAAAGCCGAGCTGAACCGACTGGAAGAATGTAATCAAATTCAAAAATAATAATTATGGAACTAATCATTGCTATTATTCTCATTATCCTGGGCTTTTCAGCCCTTGTAACTTACTCCTTTTGGTACCTGTTTATTGGTCCCGAAGCTCTGTTTTCTGTCCCCGATTTTGCCGATTTGTGGCAAAGCCTCACGCAAACACGCACGTTTATGCCCGCCCAGGGAACGCCCTACACCCACGACGACGCTTGCCGGGGATTGAAAAAACGACTGGCCGAACTGGAAGAACGCGCCCAGGTGCTGCTCACCGAGCTACAACTGAAATACGACAGCAACAAGCTGCGCGAACTGAACATTGTGTGCAACCACATTGATGTGACCGAAGCCCGCCTGAACGGGACTTACAACCATGATTAAAATTTAAATAATGATGTTACTGAAAATCCATTTTAACGATGATGAAATTACCCGGTTTTTCGAAGAAAACGGCTTTAAGGTGGTGGATTTTACCACCGGTCATTTCCGTTCGGCCTACCACAACCGCAGCGAGTGGGTGGAAACCACTGTTCCTGGCGTGGTAGTTAACGGACGCACCTACGAAGCAAGCCGCATTTTTGAACAGGTGGCCGAGCAACGTGTGAAACGAATGGTGGCCCCGGCCAACCTCGAAACAAAACGGGCGATTGAAAAGGCAATTAAAAATCAAAAATGAAGGAAATGAAAACAAGTCAGTTTAAAAACAACTTCAACGGCGACCTGGTAAACATTACCGGGAAGAGCCGCAACGCCGACGGCGTGAAATACGTGGAATACGAAAAAACGATACCTGTGAAAGTAGGCAGCCAGGTTATCAGCAGTTTCAGTAAACCGGAACATGCCTTTCAGAAAGCTTATTCACCCTGTAAAAACTGAATTATGAAAGATGTAAAAAAACAATCGCAGCCGCAGGGGGCAACATTGCCGCAGCTTGAACCCGGAGTTATCCGCACCTACACAGGAAAAATGATTAACGTGTTCGAACCCGATCCGGAGCTTATCTGCATCGAGGATATTGCACATGCGCTGAGCAACCTCTGCCGCTTTGGCGGACACACCCGAAGGTTCTACTCAGTAGCCGAACACAGTATGCGGGTGGCTAATGAAGTTCCCTACGAATACAGGTTGACAGCCCTGTTGCACGATGCCTCCGAGGCTTATATGATTGACCTGCCCAGCCCCATAAAATACTTCATCCCGAAATACAGGGAATATGAACTCAACTTAATGCTGACCATTGCTGAGCGTTTCGGCTTTGATTACCCACTGGCCAGCAGAGTTACCGATGCTGACAAACGACTACTTGAGATAGAATGGGCAGAGCTGATGCAGCCCGGCCACTTGGGACATAATAGTTTGCGCCCATCTCAAGCTGCTATACGTTTTATTGGACAGTTTAATAATTTTTCAATTTAACAATTTAACAGTTTAACAATTTTTCAATTTAACAATTTACGTTATGATACACAAAAGAACAGACAAGGTTTGGCACGACCATCGCGGTACCAATGTTCCGCGCGAATATGTGCCCAATTTAGACCGTAAACGCGAAACGGCAGTAGGGAAAATCTACGACAAAGCCACAAAGCTTTCCAGGCGGCTTGCCGCTTTCAAGAGTGAGGCATTCGATGAAGCCGATGGCATATATGAAGATATGCTGAAAGAAGCCGACATCGACCCCACCGAGCGCAAAGGAAACTACACACTCACCAGCTTCGATAAAAGCGTGAAGGTGGAAATCAACGTGGCCGACCGCATTGAGTTCGACGAGAATATCGAATTTGCGCAGGTCAAGTTTCGCGAGTTTATTGCCCTGAAAACAAAAGGGGCCGACCAGGAGATATCCGAGCTGGTAAACCAGGCCTTCTCTACCCGCAAAGGAAAGCTCGACACCAAACGTGTGTTGTCGCTGTTTAGCTACAAAATTACGCACCCCGTTTGGTTACAGGGGTTGGAGTTTGTGAAAAAATCCATGTCAACCAATAGCTCGGTTCGATACATGGAAATCTCCACCAAAGATGCCAACGGCGAGTACAAAGCGGTGAAGCTTAATTTTTCAAGCCTGTAGCCATGAGCGATAACGATATCATACTGTTAGGATATGCCGCCCTTTGGGTGGTGGCTATTATATGGATGGCCGTTGCCTGCTACCGATCTGCAAAAAAAAACGTTCAGATGATGCTTTAACCTGAACGTTTTACTGACATCAGTAAAACATTCGGCCTACGGTTAGCCGGGGGAAATGCGCGGTTACAAACCACGCCACCCAAATAACCGGCGTTCTTAATTTTCACCATACCGGGGGTTCGTTAAACATTGAACATACC
>JAGYOI010000321.1 GCA_018399395.1 Prolixibacteraceae bacterium | reverse complement strand
AAGAGATGATAATGTCAATTTATTTTTTAATTCTATACTTAATTGTATTAGCTGTAATAGCTTATTTCAGTTTTAAAAAGATCAGAAATTACTCTGATTTTTTTATTGCCCGTAAAAAAGGTAGGTATATTGCGATTACAGGAAGTTTGATAGCAACAATATTGGGGGGCTCTGCTGTTATTGGCTCGGTTGATGTCGGTTCCGGCATGGGATGGGCTACGTCGTGGTTTATGCTTTGTGCTTCAATAGGCCTGCTAGGGCTTTTGCCACTGGTAAAAAAAATTAGTAAAATCGGACGGTTCACTTTGCCTGAATTGCTGGAAGATTTATATGGAAAGAAGCCTAAAAACATTTCATCTGTAATTATTCCTGTGGCCTGGTTGGGGATTATTGCTGCCCAGATAATTGCAGCAGCAAAAATCCTGACAAGTTTTATTGAGATAAGTTATACGGTAAGTGTTTTAATTGCTGGTTTGGTTTTTATTACTTACACTATTGCAGGCGGGCAGGTGTCAATTCTAAAAACCGATGCTTTTCAGTCGATCTTGATTCTTTTAGGATTGATATTGATATCTTCAATGGCATATTTTTATGAGCCGGCATTTCATGTAAGGCAGTTTGACTTCCCGTTTAATGCCGATTTTACACCCTTTAGACTGTTTTTACTAATCATAACATATTCTACAACTTTTACTGCCGGGCCTGATATTTATTCCAGGATATTTAGTGCTAAGAATGAGAAAACAGCTAAACACGCCATCATAACTACTGCTGTTATTCTGATTCCTCTTTCGTTTATAATTGGTTACCTGAGTGTTGTGGGCGAATCTTTAAACTATCCGGCAACAACCGGTGGAGCAAAATTGATTAATATCGGATTAATTGTATTGCCCGAATGGTTGTTGCCTTTGGTAATATTAGCATTACTCAGTGCGGTTTTATCTTCGGCTGATACCTCGATGTTAAGTGCTTCAATAATTATTACTGACTTTTTTGAGAAAAACAATTTTTCAATTGCCAGTATACTCAAAACCCGAATAGTAATTGCTTTGCTTGGAATTATAAGTATAGTAATTGCTTTAAATTTTTCTTCAATAATTGGAATGTTATTAATGGCTTTGACGGTTTATTCTGGTGCATTTACCTTGCCAATTATCATGGGGTTGGCTGGATTTAAAACAGATTCTAAATATGTTTCAATAGCAATTTTTTCGGGTGGGGTAGTTGCATTGGCCGGTAAAATTATTGCTGAATCAGCAGATGAACTTACCGGTAACCTGATAATTGTTTTGGCCTTTATTGTTAACGCTGTTTTTATGTTAATTGGAAATCGGGTCTTTAGGATGGGGCGTAGTGTAACCTTAAAATAAAAAAACCCGGCAATCAGCCAGGTTTTTTTATACTTCTATAGCCGGTTTAACCCGGTACAATTATTTGTTTATCGTAAAGCTGCCTGAGCTGCTGCTAATCGGGCAATAGGAACCCTGAAAGGTGAACAGCTTACATAGTTCATTCCGGCTTTCACGCAAAATTCAACTGAGCTGGGTTCACCACCATGTTCACCACAAATACCTATTTTAAGGTCATCGCGTGTGCTTCGTCCTTTGTTTATACCCATTTTTACGAGTTGTCCAACACCTTCCTGGTCCAGCACCTGGAACGGGTCGTTTTTCAACAAGCCTTTTTTCAGGTATACAGGCAGGAATTTGCCGGCATCGTCGCGTGAATAACCAAAAGTCATTTGGGTAAGGTCGTTGGTTCCGAATGAGAAAAATTCAGCTACTTCTGCAATTTCATCGGCAGTTACTGCAGCTCTTGGTACCTCAATCATGGTTCCAACAAGATAATCGATTTTATCATTCTTCTCGGCAAAAACAGTTTCAATGGTTGAGCGTACAATTTCTTCCTGTAGTTTGAGTTCTTTTACGGTACCAACAAGTGGTATCATAATTTCAGGAAGAACTACTGTACCTTTTGCTTTTAGTTCAAGGGCTGCTTCAATAATAGCCCTCGCCTGCATTTCAGTGATTTCAGGATAAGTATTTCCTAAGCGGCATCCACGGTGGCCTAGCATGGGGTTGAATTCGTGCAAGTCGTCAACTTTTTGTTTTACAACATCAGCAGGAATACCCATTTCTTTGGCCATTTCTTCCTGGTTCTCTTCTTCGTGCGGTACAAATTCATGTAATGGTGGATCGAGTAAACGCACAGTTACAGGTAGTCCGTCCATTGCTTCAAATACTCCTGTGAAATCTTTTTTCTGTATCGGGAGCAATTTATCCAATGCTTTTCTTCTGCCTGCTTCGTCATCGGCCAAAATCATTTCGCGCATACGTACAATACGTTCACCTTCGAAGAACATGTGCTCAGTACGGCAAAGACCAATTCCTTCAGCTCCAAATTTACGGGCTACATTTGCATCGCGCTCCGTTTCGGCATTGGTACGTACTTTTACATTTCTGTATTTATCGGCCAATTCCATAATAGCACCAAAGTCGCCACTTAATTCCGGATCGATTGTTGCAATTTTATCTTCATAAACTTCACCTGTTGTATAGCTATTTTCAATACTTGAGTTATCGCCATCCCATTTACAATAA
>JAGYOI010000320.1 GCA_018399395.1 Prolixibacteraceae bacterium | reverse complement strand
TTGCAAAATTTGTAGCCAATGGTGGAACTTTAGCCATTATTCCGGGTCAAAACATCAAAAGCGCCAACTACAATACTTTACTCGGCAAACTTAACACACCAACAATCAGCACAGCCGATACTGTTGAAGTACCAATTGGAGATATAAACTACAGCCATGAGTTATACAACGATGTTTTCAACTCGGATGATGAAAATGTTGACATGCCTGATATTCAATACCGTTACAGGTTTAACACAACGGCACGCGACAATGGAAGCCAAATACTTACGTTTGCCGACAACAGTCAGGCTTTAACGCTTTATCCATATCAAAACGGAAAAGTATTTATGTTCGCCTTCCCGTTTTCACATCCCGATAACAACTTTGTAAACCATATATTGTTTCTGCCAACTGTTTATAACATTGCATTACAGTCATCTTTTATGCAAAACTTATACTATGTGATTGGCAAAGACCAAACGTTTAGCATTAACACAACCGCAAACCTGAAATCAGGCATGCTCACCCTTCAACATGCTGAAACAAAAGATGAGGTTATACCCGCTATGCGGCAACAGTCAGGGCGTGAAATCAGGCTGGCCGTACCCGGTGAATTAGAAGCCGGAAACTATCTGGTTACAGCATTGTCGGAAAACATTGGCATAACCTCTTTCAATTACGAACTCAACGAATCGGATTTTAATTATTACAGCAATGATGAGCTTGAAGATGAAAGTAACAAAGCCGGACTGCCTAACAGCGTGATCGTTGATGTTGCCGGTTCTGATTTATCTACAACCATTAAACAGATTGACAATGGCAAGCAACTATGGAAATGGTTTATCATTGCTGCTATAATCTTCTTCCTTGTTGAAGCAGCCATTATTCGTTTCTGGCCGTAAAACATCATTGACGATTATCATAGAAAGTATTCGATACATTACCGAAATTGTGTGCGTATTCTAACCATTTTAACTTTTTAACGATGCACACAAACGACTACATCAATCGCGAATTGCGCTACGGCGCACACAACTATCATCCGCTTCCGGTAGTTCTCGAAAAAGGCAAAGGCGTACACGTATGGGATGTTGAAGGAAAACAATACTTCGATTTTCTAGCATCATACTCTGCCGTTAACCAGGGGCACTGTCACCCGAGGCTTGTAAATGCAATTACACAACAAGCTCAGAAATTAACCTTAACCTCAAGGGCTTTTTACAACAACATGCTCGGGGAATGGGAAGAATACATGAACAAGTTTTTCGGATATGACAAAATGCTCCCTATGAATTCAGGAGCCGAAGGCGTTGAAACAGCGCTTAAGTTAGCACGAAAATGGGGCTACAATGTAAAAAATATACCTGAAAATGAAGCTAAAATAGTGGTGTGCAACGGTAACTTTCACGGTCGTACCATCACCATTGTATCGATGTCGAGCGACCCGGATTCGTATGGTGGTTTTGGGCCTTTCACCCCTGGTTTTGTAAAAATTCCATACAACGACACAGAAGCACTCGAATCGGCACTATCGGCCCCTGATGTGGCAGCGTTCCTCGCTGAACCCATTCAGGCAGAAGCTGGTGTTTATTTGCCGGAAGATGGTTATCTGAAAAAAGCAAAGGAATTGTGCAACAAAAACAACGTCCTGTTCATTGCCGATGAAATACAAACCGGTATTGCCCGCACTGGCAAAATGCTGGCCGTAAACCACGAGAACGTACGCCCCGACATCCTCATTTTGGGCAAAGCCATTTCAGGCGGTATGTACCCCATTTCATGTGTGCTGGCCAACGATGAAATAATGCTTACGATAAAACCGGGCGAACACGGCTCCACTTTTGGCGGAAACCCAATGGCAGCCGCAATTGCCATGGAAGCACTTCAAATAATAAAGGATGAGAAACTCGAAGAAAACTCACGTAAAATGGGCGAAATGTTCCGTGAAGAGATGAAAGATTTTGGCTCGTCTTTTATTGACGAAGTAAGGGGTAAAGGACTTTTGAATGCCATTACCATAAAACCAACCAACGGCAAAACCGCATGGGATGTTTGTTTGGCAATGAAGGAAAATGGTGTTCTGGCCAAACCAACACATGGCGACATTATCAGGTTTACGCCGCCCCTAATCATTAACGAAGAACAAATGGCCGATGCGCTGAAAAAGATTCAAACTGCATTAAAAGAAATCAGTAAATAGATACACATTAACAACAATTTACGAGCCTGACATGCCGGATAACCTCCCCCGATCGAATGAATGAACCATTCGAGCAACCTGTTACATTACAAAATGTAATAGCGTTGTTGTAGTTCAACTTTGGCGTTAATCCAAGTACTAACATTTCAGCACCATCAGAGCACTTACAATCAACTAAAACGCGAAAATGTTCTCCACAATGCGGACAAAAAAGTTCATCTTTTATCCCTTCTTCGAGCTCACCACGCAATACTTGTTTCTCAAAATCGCCTTCAACAGCCGAAATCACAAATTCACCCTCAATATTTTGGCGCTTAAAGCCTAAGCGAATTCCAGGAAATCCATTAATCTCCAGACTTTTATCAATCAAATTACAACCTCGCGGGCAATAAACTTTATCCACAACATACCTAACGTCAC
>JAGYOI010000032.1 GCA_018399395.1 Prolixibacteraceae bacterium | reverse complement strand
CAAAAAAAAACATTATAAGAAATGAACATTGAGAAAAATATTATTATAATTGAGCATGGTTTGATATAGTAGTATTTACGTACATGTGGAATACTTGTTTTAAATGCGTATAAGAATTAAAACTTTATTTCTGTTTTTGGGTGTCTCAATGCGGAAAACAGAAAAACAAGACATAAAAAAACACCTTTAAAAAAGGTGTTTTTGTGAAGTATATGAAGTATATCTTATATATAGATTATACCCTGCTGAATTTTTTAACTCCGGCAAATTTGAAATAACGCCTCAATGCGTTAGTCATTAGCCTTTTGTAGTTTACTGTAAAGTTGTTTGCTTCTATATAACCTTCAATAAAACCATCGATGTCGTCACGTGTGATTTCAAAGTCTGTTTTATCTTTGTGCCACCCCCAAAAAACACTGAGCATACTAACATATACTTTAACGGTTCCTTCGCTATAGCCTTTATCAATAAAATGTTTTCTGAAATTCTCCAGTTTCTCCTTTTGTTCTTTTGTTGGACTGTCGATTTTTACTCTTTTTCTGCGAGGTTTTTTCTCTTTTTCAATGTATTCTTTAAGTTCAAAACCTTCGAAAGATGAATCATCTGTTTCAGCAACTCCCGATAATTCCTTTTTGACATAATCAAGTGTTCCTTCTTTGATTGGAATGTGCCAAAAACGATAACCTGTACTCCATTCTGCATTTTCCAGTTCCCTGACGACTTCGTCTACTTCAGGACTGTTCGGACTCAATATTGCTATATGGTCTCGCTTCCTGAATTTAACCGGTTGCAGAATAACTTTTACTTTTCGTCCCATTGATATAAAGTTTTAGTTCCCCCGTGTAATTTTATGAAGTCAAATATAAGAATTAAAAATATGTTATCAATGCTTTAAGTGGTCGGCGCAATGTTAAATAATTATTAACAATGATGAAAGAAGCTTGGGTTATTCAGGCTTTACATCAAGCGCAGTAGGGCCTTTGGGGCCTTTTCCAACTTCAAATGATACTCTGTTGCCCTCAGATATTTCTTCTTTTGTGTTACTGGTATGTACAAAGATACTTTGGTTTGTATCTAAATCGCGGATAAAACCGTAACCTTTTGAGTCGTTAAAAAACGATACAATCCCACTATGCCTTTTGTCTGCTTCGTCTTCGGCACTGCTTTTAGACACGCTGACTTCAATTTGGTCAGGGTCAATCTCTTCTTTTTCAGTTGGATCGGGAGGTGTTGATGATAAATTGCCAAATTCATCAACGTATGCAATCATGTCGTCAAGATTTTGCTTGTCGTCATCCTTTTTTGCCAAACGTTTTTTCTCTTTTGCTAAACGTTTTTTCTCTTTTTTCTTTCTAACTTCTTTTTTGTTAAATGATTCTTGGCTTCTGCCCATGTTTTATACTTTATTTTAATTAATTAATGAACGCAAATTATAAACTTATTTCGTGTAAACAAAAAATACTTCGTTTTTAGATTGGTAAATTATAATGAATTCCTGCTCCAGGACCAAGCGGGAGTCCGATTAACAGCCATATAACAAGCAGAATTGCCCACGCGATAAAAAATACAACCGAATAGGGTAGCATGGTTGATATAATGGTGCCGATGCCGGCTTTTGAATCGTATTTTTGAACAAATGCGATGATTAGGGCAAAAAAGCTCATCATTGGTGAAATGACATTAGTAACGCTGTCGCCTATTCGGTATACAACTTGTGACAGCTCAGGTGAATACCCCATAATCATAAACATTGGTATAAAAATGGGGGCTAAAATGGCCCACTTGGCAGATGCACTGCCCATTAGCATGTTTATGGTTGCCGAGAGCATGATAAAAAGTATCATCAGGGGGATGAGTCCAATGTTTGCCGACATTAAAGTTTCGGCACCTTTTACGGCCATGATAATGCCAAGGTTACTCCATTTAAAATAGGCTACAAACTGAGCAGCAAAAAACACGAGCACAAGGTATGTCGCCAGTGTTTTCATCGATTTGGCCATGCCGTTCATTACATCACTGTCGTTTTTAAATGTCCCGGTAACAAAACCGTAAACCAGTCCCATGGATCCGGCTGTTATGAGCAATAAAGTTACCACCCCTTTTATTAAGGGCGAATTCAGTAATCCTCCGCCGGGTCCCCTGAAGAATCCATCATCAGGAATGATCCCAATTACTGCAACAGCAAAAATGGCAAGAAATGTTATCCCTGAAAACAACAAGCCTTTCTTTTCCTTTTTGTTTAAGGCATCAAATGATTCATCTTCTTGCGAAATATCACCATCGTATTTTCCCAGTTGCGGCTCAACAATTTTTTCGGTGACAAAAGTGCCGGCAAAGGCAATCACAAATGTTGATGCAACCATAAAATAATAGTTTGCTGTTGCATTTACGCTATATACCGGATCAATGATGCGTGCAGCTTCCTGCGATAATCCGGCCAGGAGCGGGTCCACCGTTCCAATTACCAGGTTGGCGCTAAAGCCGCCCGAAACCCCGGCAAAGGCTGCGGCCATTCCGGCTATGGGATGCCTGCCAACAGCATTGAAAATAATTCCGGAAAGCGGAATGAGTAATACATAACCAACATCGGAAGCTAAATTTGATAAAATACCGGCAAAAACAATCACAAATGTTAGCAAATGCCTGGGAGAGTTCAAAACAAGCATCCTGATTACGGCATTAATTAAGCCGCTCTGTTCAGCAATGCCAATACCCAACATGGCAACCAGCACAATACCCAACGGGGCAAAGCCGGTGTAATTGTCAACCATCTCAAGTATAATACGATGAATTCCGTCGTGCGATAACAAGTTTACCGGCCGTATAATTTCTTTGGTGCCGGGATGAATAACTTCCCACCCCATAAAATGCCCCAGGGCTGATAACAGAAGTGCTGTAAGTGCAAAAAGTGCAAAGAGTGTTGCCGGGTGTGGTAAGGCATTCCCCGCTCTTTCAGTCCAGTTTAATATTTTTGTTAAAATTCTGCGGCTTCTTTTTTGTCGCTCCATAAAACTTATTCTTCTTGTAAGGTTATACTATCTTTTTTGCTTTCTGCCGGATGGTTTAGTTCAAATTTTACCTTTGACATGCTTGTTGAAATGAAGAAGATATACATTGATAAAGCAAATATGATGAGGGGAAGCGGTTTCCATGTTTTCTTGCGTAATTGACGGATACCAAGGCTTGAGAGTGCTAATAACCCGTTTATTGATAAGAATGCTAATATTTTTATAACCATTTCGATATGTTCTTTAACGATGCCCTGTTCAAGGGGCGAAGGAATCATTTTGCCCGATAAAACAATAAAAGCGGCTAATCCCACAACGATGAACAATATTTCGGCAATGGTAAGGTAGAGCTGTTTCTTTTCAATCCATCCAAATATGTATAGTGTCAACCCTCCAAATAAAAAATATTGTGGTACGCTTCTTAATAATATTTCCAGCTGATCTGCGCTAATCATTTTTTATCAATTTTTTCGGCGTAAATGTACGATAATTTCCGGATGTGTTTTTTATGATTTTTTACATGATTTTACAATAAAATGATGTATTTTGTGTTTTTGCTAAAAAATACCGAAAATGATAAGACAAATTAAATACCTGGCCTTCGTTTTGATTGCAGTAGGCGTTATATCTTGTGGTGAGAAAAATGCTTACCAAACCCCTTATACCGTAATGTTCTATAATGTTGAAAATTTGTTTGATACGATTGATACAAGCAATAAAATTGATGAGGAATTCTTACCAGATGCACCAAAAGAATGGAACACCGAACGTTACCAAAAGAAAATGGATGATCTGGCCCGTGTAATCTCATCACTAGATACTGCTCAATTGCCAATAATGATTGGTGTTTGCGAAATTGAAAATAACATTGTCCTGGAGGATTTGATTTTTCAACCATCACTCCGTTCTGCTAATTATGAATTTGTATGGGAGGATGGCCCTGACCGCAGGGGCATCGATTGTGCGTTAATTTACAACCCATCGGTTTTTACGCCTGTTGAAACTGAAAATCTTACCATAAGCGATCCCAATGATGAGTTTTTTATCACAAGGGATATTCTTTATGTAGAAGGGATTATTGATGATGAAGTTTTTCATGTTTTTGTAAATCACTGGCCTTCTCGTCGTGGTGGGCAACAAGAGTCGGAGCCCCACCGTATTTTAGCTGCCAATGTTCTTAAAAACAGGGTGGATGAAATATTTAAAACCGATGCACAGGCAAACATTATTATTATGGGCGATATGAATGATGAACCTTCAAATATGAGTTTGTCAGATGTGTTGGTTGCTTTGCCCAATAATGATGTTCCTGAAAACCAGCAACTGGTTAATTTGATGTATGATGAATTTAAGGACGAAAAAGGAACGTATAATTACCGGGGCGACTGGAGCATGATTGATAATATTATTGTATCGGGGGCACTGATTAATAAAGATAAAGGGTTGAAATCGCCACTTGATAACGGGTATGTTTTTCATGAGCCATTTATGGAATATGTAAACGACAGTGGCGAAATGTCACCAAACCGAACCTATGGGCGTTCATACTATGGTGGTATAAGTGACCACTTTCCGGTTTATATGATATTAGAATGAATCATTGAAAAGAGGTTCATCTCAATCATATGAATTGAAAATCGGCATAGTTAATTCCTCTGTGTTAACTTGAAACTTGTAGAATTATATCTATTTCCAATAAAAATGTGTCAAGAACTGTAAATAGCTTCTTCAGAAACAATGCAATCATTATTTTAGCAGCAAACAGCTAGTTTTTCATTTTAAAGCAACAAAAGTGAAACAAAACTCTAATTATTACAGTAGTACGCTGACTATTATATTAGTTGTATTATTTGGAGCGTGCAATAAAAATCAAAAAAATTTGCCGGTTGAAATTGAAATCAATAACAATTGGGAGTTCACACAAGTAGGAACCGGTAACTGGATGCCGGCGACGGTGCCGGGCACTGTTCACAACAATCTGATGGATAACGGGGTGATTGATGACCCGCATTACCGGTTTAATGAAGATGATGTTCAATGGATTGAAGACGAAGACTGGGAATACCGGACTACTTTTGAGGTGAGCGCCGAAATGTTGGCACACAGTAATGTTGTTCTCGATTTTAAAGGCCTTGATACGTATGCCACGGTAACGCTTAACGGTGAAGAAATTTTGAATGCCGATAACATGTTTATCAATTGGGAAGTTGATGTAAAAGATAAATTACAAGCGGGGGACAATCAACTAATCGTGCATTTTAAGTCGCCTGTAAAAGAAGGGATGAAAAAGCTTACAAAGCTTGATTATATTGTTCCTGCCGTTAACGAACAGGCTCCCGAAGGTGAGAAAACTAATGTTTTTACCCGAAAAGCGCCGTTTCACTACGGATGGGACTGGGGGCCGCGTTTGGTAACATCAGGGATATGGCGCCCGGTAATCCTTAAAGCATGGGACAATGCTGTGGTGGAGTCGGTTTATGTTTCAACACAAAGCATTAAAAACGATATCGCGCTTTTATCGGGTCATGTAAATGTGAAGGTTTCAAGTAAGGGAAGCTACAGCCTTTCGTTACTAATTGATGGTAAGCCTGAAAAACTGGCTGAACAGGTAAAACTGGAAGAGGGTGAAAACCGTGTTGCTTTCGATTTTGAAATACCTGAGCCCAAATTATGGTGGTCAAACGGGTTGGGCGAAGCTTATTTGTACGATTTCAGGTTTCAACTCATAAAAGAAAAAGTTGTGGTTGATGAACAACAGCTCGACTTTGGTGTGCGCACGTTGAAGCTGGTACAGAAACCCGATAGTGTTGGGCGTTCATTTTATTTCGAACTGAATGGTGTACCGGTGTTTATGAAAGGTGCCAATGTAATTCCATCCGAAACGTTAACACCTTCAGTTGATAATGCCACTTACAATTGTTTAATTGATAATGCGGTTGCTGCCAACATGAACATGCTGCGCGTATGGGGCGGGGCTATTTACGAAGAAGAACTTTTTTACAATTTGTGCGACCAAAACGGGATTTTGGTTTGGCAGGATTTTATGTTTGCCTGCGCTGCCCAGCCGGGCGATGAAGCGCATCTTCAGAATATTAAGAAAGAAGCTGAATACAACGTGAAACGTTTGCGCAACCACCCATCAATTGCGTTATGGTGTGGCGATAACGAAAACTACCACGGATGGCACGAATGGTGGGTTGACCTGTTTGAACCTGAAGTAGAAACGTACCTGAAAGAAATTTATAACCGCATTTCAACTGAGATACTGGCCGATGCAGTAAAAAAGCATGCTCCGCACATTGAATACTGGCCTTCATCCCCCATGGCTTATGGACATAAAAGGGCCGACCGGAAATCGGGCGACGAGCACGACTGGACCATTTGGTTCGGACAAAAACCTTTTAGTGCTTATGAAGAAAACGTGCCCCGCTTTGTGAGCGAGTACGGCTTGCAGTCGTTCCCCGATATGCATACCATCAAAAAGTTTTCGAAGCCTCAGGATTGGAGCATCGATTCGCCGGTTATGCGCCATCGTCAACGTAGTAAGATGGATTTTGTAGCTTCCGGGTTCGATGGTAACGATATGATTAAATGGTATATGAAAATGTACTATGACGTGCCCGACGATTTCGAAAAATTTGTTTATGTAAGTCAATTGTTACAGGCAAAAGCTTACAAAACGGCCATTGAGGCACACCGCCGTAACATGCCGCACTGTATGGGATCGTTGTATTGGCAGCTTAACGACAGCTGGCCAACTATATCATGGGCAACGGTTGATTATTACGGTCGTTGGAAAGCTTCGCACTATGCTGTTAAAAAAGCCAACAGCCCGGTTTTGGTATCGCCCGATATAGATGAACATATGTTGAAAGTTTACGCGGTGAACGATAACCTATCAGAAATTGCAAATGCCAAACTTGAAATCTCACTCGTTCGTTTTAATGGTGAAAAACTCAATTCTTTTGAGAAAAACTCCACCATACCGCCAAACACATCAACATTGATATTTAAATATGATTTAAGTGGGTGGTTAAAAGGCATAGATTTAAAGGAGACACTTATCCGGGTTGAACTTCTTGCTGATGATAAACAGCTTTCTGAAAATCATGTATATTTTTATGAGCCTAAAGATTTAAAGTTTCAAAAGGCTTGTGTGCAGTTTGAAAGTGAAAAAACTGAAAATGGTTACAAGCTAACGCTGAACACCGATTATTTGGCTAAGAACCTGTACCTGAAATTTGATAACCCCGATGTAAAAGTGTCAGATAATTATTTTGATTTAGTGCCGGGAGAAGAAAAAGTTGTGGAAGTATTTACCGATGGAGCGATAGATTTTGATGCAGGGATGAAGCTTATAACATTGAATAGTTTGAAAAATCAATAACCGGAAACAATCTGTAGTTTTTTATGTTTTTTGTTAAGAAATAAATTGCGATATTTAGTAATCTATCGTATTATCGAAAAACATTCAGGTTATGTATAACAAATTAATTACCAATATCAAGCCACTGGGTTTTACCTGGCAAACCAACGACCCGTTTTTATTTTGTGTCCATCATCTCGATAATTACCCGCATGGTAACGATGAGCTCGGGCCAAATGCATCGCTCGAAGGCCGTAACCTTGGTCAGGATTTTACCACCAAAGACGGCTGGCGCATGTACCATGGCGAAACCATTCCCGGTTTCCCGGCACACCCGCACCGGGGTTTCGAAACTGTTACCGTGGTGCTCGATGGATTTGTTGACCACTCCGACTCGCACAGTGCCGCAGGCCGCTACGGTAATGGAGATGTGCAATGGATGACTGCCGGGGCAGGATTGCAACATGCCGAAATGTTTCCTTTGCTGGAGAAAAACGAACCCAACAGGCTCGAACTATTCCAGATATGGCTGAACCTTCCGGCTGGCAATAAGTTTGTAAAGCCACATTACAAAATGCTGTGGAACGAAGATATTCCGGTTTATACCGCCGAAGACGAAAACGGAAAGAAAACAGACATACGCATTATTGCCGGCTCATATCAAGATGCAGGGGCACCGGCCCCGGCACCCGATTCGTGGGCTGCAAAACCTGAGAACAAAGTTGGCATCTGGCTTATTAAAATAGAAGCTCACGGAACATTTACCGTGCCTGCCGATTTGCCCGAAATGAACCGCTCGCTATATTTTTACCGCGGAGCCAAAATATCGCTCGAAGGTATTGATATTGACCCTTACAACTCGATAGAACTAATGGCCGACCAGCCCGCCATTATCGAAAATGGTGAAGACGATGCTTATCTGCTATTATTGCAGGGAATGCCTATTGGCGAGCCGGTAGTGCAACACGGCCCCTTTGTAATGAACACATCCGAAGAAATTCACCGTGCTTTTGCCGATTACCGGAATACCCAGTTCGGCGGCTGGCCATGGGAGCGTTACGATAATGTACACGACCGCGACAAAGGCCGCTTTGCAAAATATGATGATGGAAGGGAAGAGTTGCCGGGAGAATAAGCTTGTTAACATTCAACAGACTTATAATACGTATTATGGTTCAATTAAAGTTTCCCACCTAAGACAGGGGATCTACCTTGTTAAATCTGGAAATGAAAATGTTCATGTTATACATAAAATATCCAATGCACTTTTCATGAGTTTTTCTTGAGTAGTTTCCTGGGTGGTGTTTCGTTCTTTTGACCTGCACATCAAAAGGACTGGTTTTTGTCCTCGTTGCGCTATGTGTGTTATTTTAACTGCATTATTCCACAGTTTATTCCACAGTTTATTCCACAGTTTATTCCACAGTTTTTACTTTCCAACTACCTGTTTTTTTCGAGCCAAAACGAGTAATTACACCTTTCTTTTTTAAGCTATCAATATTCCACTCAACACCACGCCTTGTCAGTCCAGTTTTTTCAATTATTTGTTCTATTGTTATATTCGGATTATTTTTCATTAATTCAATAATTTTCCGTGAACTTTTCCCCGAGGTTTTTTCATTTTTACCTACCTTTTCACCCAACTCTTGTTTATACGAAAAGTCAGCAGCTCCTTTTTCCTGCTCAAACACCAACGCATAGCCGGCGCCCATTTTTGTATAAAAAGGTTCGGGAAGTCCGGCACGGGTACAATAGCGCATCATGTCCCTGATGCCCCGCCCCCAGTTTTCTATGTATCCGGCACGGAAAAATACCCGTGCAATGTCGGGGTTTGCCGGTATGGAGCTGTGTTTTTGCTTGAGCGTTTCCAGCGTCCAGCCTTCGGGCAGGTGCCCGCTGTTGTATATCATTAGCCAGCGGTCATACACGCTTATTTGCACAGGCACGTTGCTGCTGTAGTCTTTGTGAATAATGGCATTTAGCACAGCTTCGCGCAGGGCATTTTCAGGATAATCGTAGGTTTCCGTCCGGGTAATGCCTTCGTACGCAATGTTGGCTTTCATTTTGCAATTGTTCTTTCTTCATCACA
>JAGYOI010000319.1 GCA_018399395.1 Prolixibacteraceae bacterium | reverse complement strand
GTCGGGCTATGGCAAACGAAAATCAAGCACAGGCATCAATATTCGACCTATGGGGCAAGGACTGCGCGGATATTCATCAACTGATGAAAACAATCACCTACGGGGAGTGGCAACACGCTTCGGGCATAAAAATTTCGATATCATCACCTACTATTCGTACCACCATGTAGATGCCAACGTTTCCGAAACCGATTCAACCGGGAGCCCGGTATTGGTCTCGTCAATTAAAACCACTGGCTATCACCGCACCAACGACGAACTGAACGACCGCGATGTGCAGCTTGTCCAGATTGCCGGGGCACAAGTGCGCTATACCATCAACCGCTTTTCGGCCGGCATTAATTCTGCATTTCAGGTTTATGACATCCCCATTGAACCATCGCAACAACTTTACAACCGCTACAGCTTCAGCGGAAGGCGAAACTACAACCTCAGCACCGATTTCTTATGGGTTTTCAACCGTGTAAACTTTTTTGGGGAGGCGGCCATCAGCCGCTCAAAAGGGAGCGCAATCATTTCGGGCCTTGAAGCACAGCCCGCGAATGAAATATCGTTTAGCTTGCTATACCGGAATTACGCCCCCGACTTCCACAGCATTAACGGACAAGCATTTTCGGAATCGGACGGAAATAAAAACGAAGAAGGCTTTTACACGGGATGGTCAGTTCTGCCATTGCCCAAAATAAAACTCTCAGGTTATGTTGATTTTTACCGTTCGCACTGGCTCAAATTCACATCCTCGGCACCGGTCAGGGGGACAGATTTCATGCTGCAAACCGATTATTCACCCGCAAACAACATTGAGATATATCTTCGATATAAAAACGAAACGAATAGTGAGAAAGCAGGGGAATTATCAACAATACGCCACGATACCGGGCAAAACATTCAACGCCTGCGCCTGAATGCAGACTGGGGTATCAACGATAAGTTCAAGCTCAAATTCCGCACTGAAGCCTCGAAATACAAAAAAGAAGGAAACACGGAAAATGGTATCATGATTTTTACAGATTTCAATGGTAAACCGTTGCCCAAACTTAAATTTAATGCCCGCTTTGCATGGTTTAACACCAGTAATTACGACAGCCGCATATATGCTTACGAGAACGATGTGCTCCACTACTTTTATATCCCGGCATTTTTCTCAAAAGGTTTGCGGTATTATCTGAACATGAAGTATGAAATATCATCAAAACTGAATGTCTATTTCAAAATAGCACAAACTTACTACCGCGATGATTCATTTCAAATAGGGTCGGGAAATGCTGCCATTAAAGGCAATACACGTACCGGGTTGAAAGTTCACCTCAAGTACCGTTTTTAATATTTCGCAAATGCACACATTTTCGTAAATTTGCAATCCATAAAAAATATAACGATGACTGACTTCAATGAAATTCGCCCCTTTAACGATAACGAAGCAAACACAGTTTTAACAGAACTGGCGAATGACCCATCTTTTGTAAAGGTTGTTGGATACTTGTATCAAACAAAGGAACAAGTAAAACAAATATTACAACTAATGACAACCATTCAGTCAGTTGATGAATTTCAGGATAAAATTATCTATCCCCTCATTGTTAAAATTGAAAAATTAACCACTAAGGACCTTTCATACAGTGCGATGGATCAGTTCCAGCCTGAAGAACGCCACCTTTTCATTTCGAACCACCGTGATATTATCCTTGATTCAGCTTTTTTAAATGGCGTAATGCACCAGCAAGGATTTAGAAAAACAGAAATTGCCATTGGCGATAATTTGCTCATTTTTGATTGGATAAAAAAGTTAGCCCGGTTAAACAGAACTTTTATTGTAAAACGAAATTTAGGGCTCAGGGAACAATTAAAAGCATCTGCCACACTTTCAGCATACATCAGACATGCGCTTACCGAAAAAAAAGAATCGGTATGGATTGCCCAGCGTGAAGGGCGCTCAAAAGATGGAAACGACCAAACCCAACCGGCTTTATTGAAAATGCTCAACATGAGCAACAAATCATCTATAACCGAAGGCTTCAAGGAGTTAAACATCGTACCCATGGCCATTTCATACGAAATAGAGCCATGTGCAAAATCTAAAGTAGAAGAACTGTTAAACCGTAAACACAACCCTGATTTTTCAAAAACAAAACAGGATGACTTAAACAGCATGGCCAATGGTGTTATGGCCTCCAAAGGACACGTACATTTTGGCTTTGGTAATCCACTGAACCTGAAAATAGATAAAATAACAGCCAACAAGAATAATAATGAAGCCATAAAAGCGATTGTTGATTATATCGACAAACGCATTTACGCAAATTATAAGTTATGGCCCAACAACTACATTGCTGCCGATTTACTACAAAAAACAGATAAGCACAAAAACAAATACACTGATAATGATAAAAATGCATTCGTTGAACGCATGAACAACGACATTGAAAATTTAGCGTTTGACAACGATGAATCGTCAGAAATGTATTTGAACATGTATGCTACACCTGTTTTTAATTATGAGAAGCACTTTGGCGATGCATAACATCAACACCATTATATGGGACTGGAACTTTATAATTTAAGATGTATTTGGTTTTTCAATATTTAACATTGAAAAATTATATCTCTTCAGTTTTCTCTTT
>JAGYOI010000318.1 GCA_018399395.1 Prolixibacteraceae bacterium | reverse complement strand
GTGCAGGACAGTATGGGAAATATGTGGTTTGCAACCTGGTCGGGTTTGATTAGATACGATGGCTTCAATTATGAACTTTTCAGACCAGAACTTGGCGATTCAACCAGTTTTCCCGATAAAAAAGTGAAAGAACTTTTTGTAGATTCAGAAGACAATTTATGGATTGCAACTTCGCAAAATCTGAGTTGGTACGATAAACAAAAAGAATCATTCCGAACCTTTCGTTTCGAAGATGGTGCCCGTTCAGGGTTAAATATTCTGCACCTGTCAGAAATTGGAAAACACCTTATTGTTCATACTGTGGAAGGAATTTATACATTGCCACTTGATAAAATTGCTGAACCGGATTATTCTATTAAAAAACAAACGATAGTTCACCCAAACGATAATGCAAGCTATTATTTTCATTATTCAACTGCTTTCAGTGATAAGCTGATTTTAGTAAATAACAATTTAACCGGCCCCACGCTCCTGTTTTTTGCTCAGCTTTCAGATGATGCAGATGAACAAACTATTGAAATTAATAAAACTGTTCAACTTGACGGCTGGATAAATTCCATTGAACATGTACCCTCGGAAAACGACCTTTATATTGCAACAACCCGCGGTTTGCTCCCTTACTCGCTGGATGAAAACAGGTTTGAGGGGCCAACGTTTTTTAACGGGAAAGATATTCATAAAACATTATATGCGTCCGATAACAAAATATATTGCTCCTTGTCGGAACCCCAGCTTTTATACCTTGATTTACATACGGGGCTGACAGGAAGTTATGAGTCGAATCCCAACGTGCCCGGCAGCCTGTTGAATAATGAAATTCATTCGCTTTACGAGGATTTTTCGGGCAACCTGTGGGTTGGTCACCAGGGGCAGGGCATTAGTATTTTAAATTTGTTTCAGAAAAAATTTTACACTTTCAGACGAAATCCTTTTGAAGATACGTCACTCAGCTCAAACATTGTAATGTGCTTTAACAGCACTGAAAAAGAGGTGCTAATCGGTTGCCGTTCCGGAGGTTTAAATATCATGTCGAAAAATGATATTGCTTCCCGGCGTCCCGTGTTTAAACAACTGCCACTTTTGGAGGAAGACATTCCCGGCATTTTGCATGACGGGATTTGGGATATTGAAAAACAATCGGATTCTTTGTTTTGGCTGGGAACTGATTTGGGATTGTTCCGGCTTAGGAAAAATAATACGGTATGGGAGCTGAAACCATTTGATGGTAAGCCTGAAACCGAGTATGGTATTCGAAAGATTTTCATTGACGACAACAATAATATTTGGATCGGAACTCATGGGAACGGACTGGTACTACTTCCTAATCCCGAGCACAATCCGGAAGGTATTAACTATACCTATTCACAGGTTTCAGATAACCCTGAATCGCTTTCAGGAAATGTTATACTCGATATATTTCTTGACAGTAAAAAAAGATTTTGGGTAGGGACAACCAATGGGTTAAACAAACTCAAAGGAGATTACGAGAGTATCGAGTTGTCAGGAAGGTCGGGGCCGGACCTGGAATTTGTACGGTTTGTAGCTACCAAACCGACACCCGGTTATTTAAATAATAATGAAATTAATTGTTTTTTCGAAAATTATGACGGAACAATTTGGATGGGCACACAAGGGGGTGGAATTAATATATTAAATCCAGAGAACGATACTTTTAGCCATATAACTACTGAGCAAGGGCTGCCCTCCAACGATGTTCTCGGCTTGCTTCCCGATGAAGACGGGAACCTGTGGATAAGTACAACAAAAGGGTTGGTCCGTTATAACCGGTTTGCCGAAAATCCGGATTTTACAGTCTTTCGTTCATCTGATGGCATTCAGGGTGATATATTTATGGTTAATTCTTACTACAAAGCCCATGACGGGCAGATGTTTTTTGGGGGTGACAACGGTTTTACCACCTTCCACCCCCGCAAAATAGAAATAAATAGTATAAAACCTAAAATCAGCTTAACCGGGTTAAGGATAAGGAACAAGGTAGTGGAGATTGGCGATACGTTGTATAAAAATGAGGTATTGAAAACAGTTATCAATGAAACCAGTGAAATTACGCTCCCTTATAGAAGTAATTCATTTAGTATCGGGGTGGCGGCACTCCATTTTCAGAATACCGAAGATAACCAGATTACGTATATTCTTGAAGGGCTTTATGACCATTGGTACACAGTACCGGCGGCGAGTAAATATGTTTACCTTTCAAATATTCCGCCCGGAACATATACATTCAGGGCCCGCACAATTAGTTCCGACGGCTTTTTGTCCGAAGATGAAAAATCAATGACTATCGAAGTAAAACCTCCCTGGTACCGAACAGGTTTAGCCCTGGTAATATTTGGCCTCATTACTCTTTCTGTTGTTTTTGGCTTTATTTACATCGTAATAAACCGGCAAAAATTAATTTATCAGAAAAAAATCGATAAAATTGCCATTGAGAACAACGAAAATAAAATGATGTTTTTAACCAATATTGCCCATGAGCTAAGGACACCATTAAGTTTGGTAATTGCCCCGATTGAAGATTTAATGAAGAATATGACGGTTGAAAAAGAGTGGAAGAACCACCTCCAGCTGATATACCGGAATTCAAATTATTTGCAACGGTTG
>JAGYOI010000317.1 GCA_018399395.1 Prolixibacteraceae bacterium | reverse complement strand
GGATGTTACGGGCGTGATCCATGGTTGCTCTCAGGGCGTATCCCCGACGTGCCCCAAACACAACCGCGCATTAGCCTAAGCCACGAAATGGACTGGGTACGGGCTTGTAAGGAATCGAAAGAAAATCGTGTTGAAACACTGTCGCCGTTTAGCGAAGCAGGACCATTCAACGAAATGGTTGTTATGGGAGTACTGGCTGTAAGGTTACAGGCGCTCAATAAAGAGCTTGAATGGAATGGCGAAAAAATGGAGTTTACAAATATAAACGATGATGAAACCCTACGTACGGTAATAAAAGATGGTTTCGAGATTCACGATGGTCATCCTACGTTCAATAAAGAATGGACTGACCCTGTGAATGCACGTGCCTTCGCATCAGAGTTAATTAAACACAATTACCGCGATGGATGGAAACTTCCGGATATGCCTAATTCTTAATTATTAACCAATAAAATTTATAGAGCGATGAAAAATATTTTAATTTTATTTTTAACAATAACTGTATTGATTATGGGAGCTTGTAACGAAAAAGCAGAACCAAACGAACTTACAAAGAAAGAAAAGGAAGAAGGATGGGTGCTTTTATTCGATGGTGAAACCATGAATCACTGGCGGGGATACTGTAAAGATGCCGTTCCGGGTGCCTGGGTGGTTGACGAAGGCACAATCCATATTCAGGGGTCAGGCAAAGGTGAAGCCGGAGCTAAAGATGGTGGGGATATTATTACCCGTAAAAAATACCAGAATTTTGAACTTTCACTGGAATGGAAAGTATCGGAAGGTGGCAACAGCGGGATTTTTTACCTGGCACAGGAGAAATGTGGAAACGACTCAGTGCCCGCTCAACCAATTTATAAATCATCACCCGAGATGCAGATTTTAGATAACAACCGCCATCCTGATGCAAAATTGGGAAAAGACGGAAACCGCCAGGCCGGTTCGTTGTACGACCTGATTCCGGCTAAACCACAAAATGCAAATCCTGCCGGCGAATGGAACAAGGTGCTTATTACGGTTTATAAAGGTACCGTTATACATAACCAAAATGGTGAAAATGTAGTTGAGTATCACCTTTGGACTGACGACTGGAAGGCAATGTGTGCCGATAGTAAATTTTCAGAATGGGAAGATTTTATCAATACTGCCGAAAAAGGTTACGTCGGTCTTCAGGATCACGGCGATGATGTTTGGTTCAGAAACATTAAAATCCGTGAGTTATGATGAAAAATCATATAATTTTAATACTCTTTGCATTGTTCTCAACTACTCTTTTATCATGCAATAATAGTAAAGAAATAGGTTTGCAGTTGTGGTCAGTGCGTGCCGATATGGCTGATGATGCTGTAGCTACAATCCAACAGGTTGGTGAAATTGGATACGACTTTGTTGAAGCAGCCGGTTACGCCGATGGCAAATTCTATGGTATGGAGCCTCTTGAATTTAAGAGGGTCCTTAACGAAAATGGCCTCCGTTTTTTGTCTTCTCATACCGGACAACATTTGCCTGATGATGAAAATTGGGAACAAACTATGCAATGGTGGGAAACCTGCATTGATGCCCATGCAAAAGCAGGGGTTGAATACATCGTTAAGCCTTCGATGGATGACAAGGGGTATGGCTCACTTGAAGACTTGCAACGTTACTGCGATTATTTTAATACAATAGGTGAGATGTGTGCAGCCAAAGGTATTGAATTTGGATATCATAACCACGACAAAGAATTTGAAACTGTTGATGGCATAACCCGTTACGATTATATGCTGCAAAATACCGATCCTGACAAAGTGTTTTTCCAACTCGATTTATACTGGATTACCGTTGGTGGAAAAGATCCTGTTGATTATTTTGAAGAATACCCCGGGCGTTTTACACTTTGGCATGTGAAAGATGAAAAAGAACTGGGAGAAAGCGGTATGATGGATTTTGAACGGATGTTTGCTAATTCCGGGAAAGCCGGTATGAAACATATTATTGTTGAAGTGGAACGATACAATTTTGAACCCTTGGTGAGTGTAGAAAAAAGCTACGATTTCCTGATGGAAGCAGAATATGTGAAGTAAAGCGAAATTTCATAGAATACATTAAGAGCTGTTCCAAGTATTGGGGCAGCTTTTTTTTCTTAACTTTAGGGTGGGTTAAAAAAAATAGAAGATTAAAAATGAAAACACTTGAAGGATACAAAATTTTGTTGTTGTCAGTTGCCATAGTGGTTGCCGGCTTTTTTGTTGGCAATATGCACAAAACTGGTAAATCGTATGCGCGTTCGGTACAAGTTAAAGGGTTGTCGGAGCGTGAGGTGCCTGCCGATTTAGCGGTGTGGCCAATAAACATTACGCTGGCCGGAAATAATTTGAATGACCTACAGCAACAAATAGAAAATCAAAACAATACCGTTTATGAGTTTTTCATGGATCAGGGGTTTACCGATGAAGAACTCACTGTTGGGGCAACAAATATTAGTGATGCCAGGGCTGATCGATATAGTAACAATATGTCGAACCGTGAATTCCGGTATATCGCAAAATCCGATTTAACAATTCGAACCAGCGATATCCCAAAACTCCAAACAGCTTTGGCACGTTCATTATCCTTATTGTCTGACGGAATTGTCATTGGCTCAAAAAA
>JAGYOI010000316.1 GCA_018399395.1 Prolixibacteraceae bacterium | reverse complement strand
GAAGATTTGTTGAATGTATATGGAATAGATACTGCGTTATTTTCAACACTGAAAGAATATGTTGTAATACCGGAACAATGGAATACTGATGATTCAAATACCACACAGAAGACTAAAAATGAGCATGTTAAATCAAGCAAAACTAATAAAACAAAAGATGTAAGTAAAAAGCAGATAGCGATTGGTGTGATTGACATTAATACCGCCGATACAACTTCTTTGAAATTATTGCCCGGGATTGGTTCTGTATTTGCTTCGAGGATTTGTAACTTTAGAAACTACCTGGGAGGTTTTCACCGCATTGAACAATTGAAAGAAGTGTATAATCTTCCGGCAGAAACCTACCAGTCCATTCAACCATATTTAACAATCGACACAAGCGTTGTTGATCAAATAAACATCAATTTTTGCAGTGTTGGTGATTTAAAAAAACATCCGTACTGTAGTTATCAAAACGCAAGGGATATAATTGACCATAGGGCCCGGAATGGAAATTACCGCGATGTTTCTGATTTAACCAAAGACTCGGTACTCTCACTTGCAGCCTATAACAAAATAAAACCATACTTAACTGTTAAAGTGGAACATCTGAAAGCGGTGAAATGATAAAATTAAAAACAAAAAGATTGAAATATATTTGAAAACTTTCAAATGATTACTAAATTTGCGCTCCGTTTTAGAGAAAATAACAAATAAAACAATATTAATCATGATCGTAGTTCCTGTAAAAGAAGGTGAAAACGTAGAAAGAGCATTGAAACGTTTCAAAAGAAAATTTGAAAAAACAGGCGTAATAAAAGACTTACGTAATCGCCAGGCATATACAAAGCCTTCAGTTGCACGTCGTGCTGAAATTAAAAAGGCTATTTATATTGAGCAATTGCAAAGAGAGGAAGACTAATTTGGGTTTTTTCAGAACTAATTTATATTTGTTCTGTTTAAATAAAAAACCCTTTTGATGTTGCATGTTGCTGATTATATAAAATACTTACAATACGAAAAGCGTTGCTCAAAACATACGCTGGTCGCATATAAAAATGACCTCGATCAATTCATTCAATATATGGATGAGATGGTCGGGGATTTTAACGTAAATGCCATTACCTCTAAGCAAATTCGGGGTTGGGTAATGGCGTTGATGGATAGTGGTGTGAATCCAAGGACGGTAGGCCGTAAAATCAGCACACTAAAGTCCTTCTTCAAATATTTGATGCGTGAGGATGTAGTACAAAGCAACCCCGCTCAGTTGGTTAATACACCCAAGGTCGCTAAAAAATTACCGACCTATGTTCGTGAAGCGAACTTGAACCAGCTGCTTGATTTGGGGCTTTTTCCACAAAATTTTGAAGGCAAACGTGATAAACTTATTATTTCGTTATTATATGGCACCGGTGTTCGCCTTGCCGAGTTAAAAACACTAACAACAAATCATGTCGATTTAAATGCCTACCTTATCAAAGTGGAAGGTAAGCGTCAAAAAGAACGTATTATTCCTTTTCCAAAGGAAGTAAAGTTGCTTATAGAAGAATATATGATATTAAGGAAAGAAATAAATGATGAAAACAATTTTCTTTTCTTAACTTCCAAGGGAGAACCAGTATACGATAAATTAATTTACCGGGTTGTAAATAAGCATTTGTCAATGGTTACAACAATAAAGAAGAAAAGCCCGCATGTATTAAGGCACAGCTTTGCAACCCATTTGTTAAATAATGGCGCCGATTTAAATGCGGTAAAGGAACTTTTGGGACATGCAAATTTGTCCGCCACTCAAATTTACACACATACTACTTTTGAAAAATTGAAACAAGTTTATAAACAAGCTCATCCAAGAAGCTAAAAAAAGGAGGATCATTATGAATATCAAAATTAACGACGTTCATTTTACAGCCGATCAAAAGTTGGTTGATTTTATAACTAAAAAAGTGAGTAAACTCGAAACCTTTTTCGATGGAATTATTAGTGCCGAGGTAATGCTTAAAGTTATCAAACCCGAAACGGCAGATAATAAAGAAGTAGAAATAAAACTTTCAGTTCCTTCTAAAGATTATTTGTTCACAAAGAAACATGCTAATACATTTGAGGAAGCAACAACATTTGCTGTTGATGCTGCTAAAAAACAACTTACTAAGCACAAAGAGCGTCTTAAAGAGAAATAAAATAGAAAAAATAGATATTTTTGTGTATTATTTAAAAATATTTATACATTTGCAAACCCTTTTCAGGAATAAAATAAACTGTTAAGGGTTTGTTTTTTGAGTCGTTTTTTCATGCAGGTTTTAAGATGATTAAAGGCATAACAAACCAGTTGTATGGAGTGGCTTAATATTCGTTCTATGCCCACACGTTGCCGATGTAGCTCAGGGGTAGAGCGCTTCCTTGGTAAGGAAGAGGTCACGAGTTCAATTCTCGTCATCGGCTCCAATTGAAATTGAGAGTGATAAATATAATATGATAATAAAAATTAGTTAACGTTATCTAATATCTTAAGTTATGGCTAAAGAAAAATTTAATAGGGATAAAGACCATGTCAATATTGGTACTATTGGCCACGTTGACCATGGTAAAACAACTTTAACCGCAGCTATTTTACAAGTTTTAACAGCTGCTGGTAAAACCGCTCAAAGTAAATCAGTAGA
>JAGYOI010000315.1 GCA_018399395.1 Prolixibacteraceae bacterium | reverse complement strand
CATTCTCACTATAAGTCAAACCATACGATTCATCCAAAATTAATTTCTGGTTACCTGAACCATATCCAACACCGGCTTTGAAATAAACTTGTGCAGCAACATTCATATTGAAAGTGACCATGATAATCAATAAAGCCGCAAAAAAATACAACTGCTTTTTCATTTTTATAAATATTAGGTAAAACAAAACTGGTTATTTTCTTTTCTTCTCCATCTGTTCATCCACTGCCCGATCCATATTTTCAGTCAATTTACGAATAATTTTAAATTCCGAGAAAAATTCTGCCCCCAATACCCTGAATATAGTGTAAACAGGAATTGCCAGAATCATTCCTATAACACCAGCAAAACTTCCGGCTGCAATAATAACCAGAAAAATTTCCATTGGATGCGCCTTTACGCTACTTGAATAAATCAGGGGTTGAAAAAGAATATTATCGATTATCTGAACCGAAACAAACACCAATACCATCAGCCCTAAAATGGGCAGGGTTTCCGTCATAAAATCGGCATTAATATTAATGGCTAAGCCAAATAATACCCCAACTGCACTACCAATCCATGGTCCCAGATAAGGAATCACATTAAACAAACCGCAAAACATACCAATTACTACAGCTTCTGAGAAATCGAGACCAACAATGGTAAGGCCAACCGTATCGAGGGTCATAACCAGTATAACCTCCAATATAATGCCGATAAAATATCGGCGCAATAAATATGAAATACGGTCAATACTGCTGGAAACACGGTCTTCTAAACCGGTGGGTGACAATAACATTATACCGTTTCGGAACATACCTTCTTCCCTTAAAAAGAAAAAAGTTATAAATGCAACTGAAAAAACGCCTATAAACATACTTCCAAGCGTGCCGGCAATAGCTCCAAATAAATCGGTAACCTGCGACATTTCAAAAAATGATGATATACGCTCCCCTAATATATCATGTAAACTACCATCAGTTATTGAAATCGACTCTCCGTACAGAAACTCTGAAACTTTATTTAGTGGAACTTCAAGTTGTTTAAGATAATCGTTGACTTTAACATTCGCCAACTGATCAAACTCGCTAATCAACAAGGGAATAAGGAATCGAAAAATACTAAAGAAAAAACCGCCAATCAAAATCAAAGTGATGAGGGCACTTAAAGAAGCACCCAGCCGGAACTTCCATATTTTTATTCTTTTTAACCAGCGAACAAAAGGCCGGCCAATCATTGCCAAAATTGCAGCTATAACAATATAACCAACAATAGCCCGAAAATACCACAACAGAAAAATGATAAGTATAATTCCTGCCCCAATAATGAGATTACGAGTTTTTCTGTTCATACAACTTAAAGTTTTATGATGTCATCTTTTTCAATCATCTCCAGAATTTCATTTTTTAAATGAAACTTCTCTTCAAGGTTCTTACATTTAACAATGCATTCCCGGTTTTTTTTATTAATTGAATAAATATACTGACTATTTAGCAATACCGATCGGTTAATTCTAATAAAATTATACGGTCCCAGCATCGACTCAACTTCGTTCATTAAACCCAATACCCGAACAATAGTTTCATTACATAAATACAGGTTTATATTACCTTTTTGTGTTAATACATAACATATTTCGTTAGGATATAGAAAAATATACCCCGATAATGTTCTAAATTTAAACTTATCACAAATCACCGAGCCCCACAACCTGTCATTGCCATTATTCATTTCCTTTTCAATATTCTTACAAACTTTCGTCAACACGTTAAATACTTCATTAACGCCAAATGGTTTCACTAAAAAATCAACTGGTTTTATATCAAAAGCCGAAACAGCATATTTCTTGTACGCAGTTGTAAATACAATTTGTATATCACTACCCTGCTCTCTCAAACGCTTTGCAAAGTCCAGCCCGTTTTCATTCGGGATATTGATATCCAGAAAAATCACATCGGGTCTCTCTTCTTCAATAACGTCAAGCCCCGATGTGGTATCTTCCTCGCTCCCTACAACATAAACATTATTGCAAACTTTCAAATAATGTTTTAAAATGTTGCGGGCTGAATTATCATCGTCAATAATTAGTGCTCTAACCTCATTCTTCATTACAACAATCTATAATGTTAAATCCTTTTCCATTTCACGAATTTTCTTTTTTGATATTTTAAAACTTACCTTAATACCGTCTTCAAGTATACATGATTCGTCTTTTTTATCAATTAGCTTCACTTTACTCAGGTTAATAAGTACGGAGCGGTTTATCCGAATAAAGAAATAATCTTTAATCAGTTTTTCAATTTTCCCTAAGTTATAGGTTGAATAATACCATTCCCCATCGTTAAAAAAAAGTTTTGTATAAGTCCCCTCGGCTTCACAATACAATAACTGGTTAAGCTCAATTAACCGAAAGCCTGACGGTGTATTAATTTTAATCTTTACATCTTTCAAATTTGATATTACTGAATTTTCATAGGTCTCCTTTATCATGTTTAATGCATTCTCAATTGCATTGTTTAAACGTGTAGAACTTACAGGCTTTACTAAAAAATCGAACACGTTATTGTTAATTGCAAGTATAGCCCGGTCAGTATCATTCGCAATAACGATAACCGGTATTTTCAAATCCACATTATCAATAAGCCTGGCCAGATCATACCCACTCCTGAATGACAAAATATCGGATGTTATAATAACATCAG
>JAGYOI010000314.1 GCA_018399395.1 Prolixibacteraceae bacterium | reverse complement strand
CTTCTAAACCAGGAGACAACTGAGCTTGCAAGTGCGCCGGAGCATGCTCCGGTGTTTGTTCTGACACAATTTTGGCTTGTACGTTCTCTATTTCGCCCAGCGAATGTTCAAAAATATGCCCGAGGATGTTTACATCAACATCGGTTTCAAAATCGTACTGGCTGAGTTTGAGCGTGTGTTTGTGCAAAATCTCATCGTCAATCGAGATGCTGTCCAATATTTCATCGGGGGCAAACAGTCCACCGTTATAAGCGTAAATGTCGTATTTCTTACCTTTGTAACCCGTGTTCATGTACCCAAAATACTTCTTGAAACGGTTGTACAACGGGACATATTCATCCAATTTAATCGGCAAAATTCAAAATGTACATAATTTAAAAACAAATTGTACACAAAAAAAGCAATAAAGCACAGCAAACGCATGTGCTTTATTGCTTTTTAAATTAAACATCAAAATCAACTCCGGGATGATATGTAATTGTAACATTAGTGCTTGCTTCAAGCTGCTGTAAATGCTCTTGTGTGATAAATGAAAGGTATGCTTTTACCTTATTATTCACAACGTCGGCATAAGTGTTTATCTTGGCTTTAACGGTATAATCAGCCATTGCTTCAAACTCACCTCCAGACAATGTAGATGCAAATGGCATTTCAACTTCAATTATCTCTGATTGCAAGATTTCGGCAAACTCTGCTTTCTCAAAAGCACCGGAAGCCGCCAATTTGGCAATTTTCCTCCAATTTTGATAACGCATGAACTCAATAATCTCTTCTCCTTTGGTAAATGATGAGAGAAGCTCTTCTATGTGCTCAGGCGAATACAAACACCGTACAATAGATGCTGTAATCTTGTCAGTGTCGTAAGGATCGGCAACTTCTACTTCTATAGCCTTATGCACGAGCCGGGGTTCTTCGATGTCAGGGTCTGTTACTTCAATAATTTCGTGTAAGAACCTTACACGATACTTGTGGGGTGCTATTTGAAGCACCCTTTCTTGTTTACTTTCGCTAATTGTTTCCATAATTGTTTGTTTATGTGAATTCGTAATGTTCGCCCTGCTGTACTATGATTGTTTCAAAAGGGTAATTATGCTCTTCTACTTGTTGTATCTGCTCTGCAAGTATCGCTGAGCCTGTAAATAAAACATGTTTACGGCCATCAACTTCAATTTGGATAGTAAGGCAGGTAGATGCTTTACCCTGTTTAAATTTACTGTCATTTAGCTTGCTGGCGTATACTGTGATTGGTTTGTTGAGCACTTTTGATATGCTTATTTTTTCTCCAACAAAGGCTCGTTTTGTTTTAATGTTCAAATCGCTAAATTTCTTCATTTAAAGTTATCTTTTTCATTAAATTACGTGAATTACAATGCTTTGTCCAGCTGGTTTGGGCTGAAATCTCAATCTTATACTGCTCAGGTGTTAATTTCATTTTGTTAATATTGGATATCCTACGGCAAAGGTTAAGCTTAATGCGCTTCCTCAGCAATGTGTGAGTATGGTAAAAGCGATAACCGACAAAATCGATACCTCTTTTTTCTACCGGAAATACCTGGTAATTACTTTTCACCGTAAGTTTTAAATTTGATCGCAAATATTGCTCTATATCTTTAAACAGATGATGTAGGTATGCCTTATCGCTATGTAAAATGACAATATCATCTGCATATCGGTAGTAATACTTTACTCTTTTAACTTCTTTAATGTAGTGGTCGAAATATGCTAAATACAAATTGGCTAAATACTGACTCAGATAATTACCGATTGGCACACCGGGAGCGCTATCGATAATTTCATCAATTAACAACAATAACTCCTGGTCTTTAATTTTTCTTCTAACAATAGCCTTCAATACATCATGGTCAACAGATGGATAATACTTTTTAATATCGAGCTTTAAACAGTATTTAGTGCCTGATTTATCGCTTTTTAAATGATGTTTTATTTTATTGGCACACCCCATAATGCCTCTTCCTTTAATGCAACTATAGGTATCAGCTGTAAATATGTTCATCCAGATAGGTTCAAGGACATTCATAATGGCATGGTGGACTATTCTATCAGGTAAGTAGGGTAATTGATAAATTAAACGCTCTTTTGGTTCATATATCTTAAACACATTGTAAGTACTTGTTTTAAAAGTGTGATCTTTCAAAATTTGGCTAAGCTCGTGAATATTTTCAACCCGATTTTTATCGTGCCGCTTAACACCATAGCTCTTCAGTTTACCTTTTCGTGCTTTTTGGTCAGCAAGCTTTAAGTTATCAATACTACACACCTGTTGATATAAATTACTTATTCTTTTCATTTGCTTTGATTTAAGGAGCATTCCCTCAATTGAAGTACCAACACCTTTTTTTTTCAAATTTTTATCTTTTGCCAAGTGGCAAGGTCTGTAACAGTTATATATAATTTTATAAAGTAAAGGTGCGAGCCGATATTCGTATTCGCATTCGAGGCACCGTTATTCGTATTAACGTACACGGGACCTGCATTCGCCCCATTATTCGCATTACCGCCAACGCGAGGGACCCGCAACCGTTACACCACCCTCATATTTTTAAAACCCGTTGCCGCCCCACCTCCGCCAAAGCTACGGCGGGCAAAGCCGGGGTGCTATGCACCCAAAAAGCAAAGGCGCGAGCCGATAGACGTATACGCATTCGAGGCACCGTAATGCGTAGTAACGCACACGGGA
>JAGYOI010000313.1 GCA_018399395.1 Prolixibacteraceae bacterium | reverse complement strand
CCGAAAATTCATTGCAGGTAACCGAAGAAGGAAGTCTGTTTATACGAAACGTTGCAGCAGCTTTTGACCCGCTTATTGGCACCAAGGGAAAGAATTTTTCAAAACCGGTGTAAAGTGCAACGAAATCGAAAATTTCACGCTAATTTTTAAGTTATACTCGAAATAATCACGTTAATTTTTCGAATTGACACTTAAAAGTATTGAAAATACACAAGTAAAAGGATATCTTTGTTTGAGTAATTATTGAATAAATCATGACTATAAACAGAACCATAACAGATTCAGTAAAAAAATCATTACTCAACGATGAAAAAGTTGTAATAATCTATGGTGCACGTCAAACAGGCAAAACCACCATGGCTAATAATATTCTGAACTCAATCAATGGCAAAATACTAAGGATTAATGCCGATGAAGAAAAATATATTGAACTGTTATCATCGCGCGATTATTCCCGAATGCAACTACTTATCGAAGGATATGACGTTCTGTTTATTGATGAAGCTCAACGAATACCTGACCTCGGAATCAATCTGAAGATTATTCACGACAATACCCCAAAATTAAAAATTCTGGTTACAGGCTCATCATCTTTCGATATTGCCAATACTGTAAATGAACCACTAACAGGCAGAACATCTACCTATAAACTACATCCGATTTCGTTACATGAGTTAAAAGATAAGAACTCAGTCTTTGAACTTCAAAATCGCTTGGAAGAGTTCATGACTTACGGATTGTACCCTGCCCTTTTAAAATATAAAAATGCCAACGATAAAGAAAGATATATTATAGAGTTGAGTAATTCTTATCTCTACAAAGATATTTTAGAATTATCAAGCATTCGAAACGCTTCACAAATAAATAAATTACTTAAACTTCTGGCGTTTCAAATTGGTTCTGAAGTTTCAATTAACGAACTAGCTCAAAATATTGGAATGAGCCAGGAAACCGTAAATAACTACATCGATTTATTGGAAAAATCGTTCATCGTATTTCGCTTAAGTGGCTTCAGTAAAAACCTGCGCAAAGAAATCACCAAGCGCGACAAAATATTATTCTGGGATCTTGGTGTTCGAAATTGCATTATTAACAATTTTGCACCCCTCGATATGCGTAATGATGTAGGCGCAATGTGGGAAAACTTCATTATTGCCGAAAGAATCAAATACCTTTCAAATATTAACAAAAACGTATCCTCTTACTTTTGGCGCACATATACCGGTGCCGAAGTAGATTACGTAGAAGAAAAGAACGGCATACTAACAGCTTTTGAAATCAAATATAAAAAGACACGAAAAAAAGCACCACAAGCATGGATTGAAAATTATGGCAACAACTTCCATTGCATTACCCACGATAATTTTTGGGAATACATAATGAAATAAACCGCATTCATAAATAAAACCTACAACCAATGAAATCATCAATTTTATTCATTACAGCATTTTCATTTTTGTTTATCTTGAATTCATGCAATTCCGATGATAATTTTGTCCCAAACACTTCCGACCAAATTCACTACATGGGGCGCATTGCCCATACCGACTCAGTTTCGACTTTTTACTGGTCGGGCACATCGGCACAGGTTAATTTCGAAGGCACCGGGGTAAAAGCTCTAATCAACGATGAATACGGTAAAAATTACTATAATGTGATTATTGATAGCGATAGTGTTGTGATGCTACGGACAAATAGCGGAAAAAAAACTTACACGCTGGCTGAAAACCTTACACCGGGCAAACATTCGGTACAACTGTTCAAACGCACCGAGTACGATCAGGGCAAAACCAATTTTTATGGATTTCAACTCGACAAAAACACAAAAATTTTAGCCCCCAATCCGGTAAGCGATAAAAAGATTGAGTTTTACGGTAACTCCATCACTTGTGGATATGCTGTTGAAGATTACGAAGGAAAGGACCGCCCCGACAGCATTTACACCAACAACTACCTGAGCTATGCAGCCATTACAGCCCGACATTACGATGCTGAATACCACTGCATATCGAAAAGCGGGATTGGCGTTACAGTTAGCTGGTTCCCGTACATAATGCCCGATATCTACGACCAGCTTATTCCGCTCAACGAAGAAAGCAAATGGGATTTTTCGCAATTCAACCCCGATGTGCTTGTTATACATTTGCTACAAAACGACTCGTGGCTGGTAAACATGCCCGAACATGAATCGTTCAAAAAATATTTCGGGACCGAAAAACCTTCCGAAGCGTTCATTATTGAAGCGTATAAAGATTTTGTGAGCAAACTACGTGGCAAATATCCCAATGCACAAATCATTTGCACCATGGGCGGTATGGATGCTACCCGCGAAGGTTCACCCTGGCCGGGATATGTAGAAAAAGCCGTAAAAAAACTGAACGATTCAAAAATATTTACCTATTTTATGCCCTACAACAACATTAATGGGCATCCGGGGGTTAAAGAACAACAAAACATGGCCGAAGGACTCATCAAGTTTATTGATGATAATATTAGTTGGTAATATTTTAGTCAGTAGTCATCCCGATAATTATCGGGAGTCATTGGTCATCGGTCATTAGTTGTATAGGTATTATAATTATTATGGAATTCAAAACACACTAATGACTTAATGCTGGGAGCTTAAGCGACCAGTCCCGATGAGCAAAGCGATATCGGGAACTAATTACAAATGACTATAAACACCGATATCGTTCAAACATCATCGG
>JAGYOI010000312.1 GCA_018399395.1 Prolixibacteraceae bacterium | reverse complement strand
AATCCATAATGCCCAAATTTCCTGAACGGAATGCTTCGGCCATGGCAAGCGGTACTTCAACTTCAGCTTCAATAACCTTCGCTCTTGCCTCCTGTGCTTTGGCTTTCATTTCCTGTTCGGTAGCAACAGCCATTGCACGGCGCTCTTCGGCTTTGGCCTGCGCGATATTCTTATCGGCATCGGCCTGGTCAATTTGCAGATAAGCACCGATGTTCTTGCCAATGTCGATATCGGCAATATCGATCGAAAGAATTTCGAATGCGGTTCCTGCATCAAGTCCTTTCTCAAGTACAACCCTTGAAATTGAGTCGGGGTTTTCAAGAACAGCTTTATGTGAATTGCTTGAACCAATTGAAGAAACAATACCTTCGCCAACCCTGGCCAAAACTGTTTCTTCACCTGCTCCGCCAACCAATTGTTTGATGTTGGCCCTTACGGTCACCCTTGCTTTACAAATAAGCTGGATGCCATCTTTTGCAACGGCTGTAACCGGTGGTGTGTTGATTACCCTTGGGTTAACCGACATCTGCACGGCTTCAAAAACGTCACGGCCTGCAAGGTCAATGGCAGTAGCCATTTTAAAGCCAAGGTCGATGTTTGCTTTTTCAGCCGAAACAAGTGCATGAACAACGTTTTCGACATTACCGCCGGCGAGGTAGTGGGCTTCAAGCTCGTCTCGTTTCACGGTATTTAAACCGGCCTTGTAGGCTTCAATCATAGCTCTTACGATAATTCCCGGTGGTACTTTTCTGAAGCGCATCAGGAATAACTGGAGCAGTGAGATACGAACTCCCGATACCAAAGCAGAAAACCAAATACCTACAGGTATAAAGTACAGGAGTATGAAAATTAAAATAATAATCCCGATGATGATCAGGAATGCGGGTAATTCAAATGTCATTTTTATTGATTTAAAGGTTCGACAATAACAGTATTTCCTTCTATTTTTGTTACTTTAAGAGGTGTTTTTGGGTCTATGAAAATACCGCGTGAACGGGCTTCAACACTTACACCTTCAATTTTTGCCATTCCGGTAGGGTTTAACCTTCCAATGCTAACCCCTTCGTCTCCAATATGAATCTTTTGGTCATCGATATTTATAACCTTCCCCCTGATGTCTGAGTTTAACATCATGGGTTTAACTGCACGTCCTTTAAATAAAAAGTACAGGAAAACAGGCACAAATACCAATGTTACAAAAAGAGTGATTAACCCGGGCATTGTGCCCCAATACTGAAACGAAAGTACTATGCCTGCACCAAACGCGATCACAGAGGCTATACCGGCAATTGTAATGCCCGGGATAAGCATAAACTCTATGATGAGCAAAACAATGCCCAGCAATAATAACAACAGAACAGTTAATAATTCCATATCTTTTATTTGTTTAGCTAATAATTGCTTTAAGTTCGCGTTCAACTAGTATATGGCGCAATGGCCTCAAAAAATCGAGGCTCCCTTTTTTTACATCACACTTGCCTTTGTAATGTGTAATCATTGTGCATTGTGAAGCTTGTTCAAAACTGTGGTCGCAAACATCAATAAGCGTTTCAATTACGTAATCGAACGAGTGCTCATCGTCGTTTATCAATATCAAGAAATGATCTTCTGATGTGCTTTCTTGATTTTTGACCGTTGTTTTTTCTTTTGTGATTTCCTTAGTCATTTTTTTGAATTTCACGAGCTTCGCTCAAAGTTATTCTTTTTCCGTTATTATAAGCAACAACAAAGGCATCTTTTATTCCTTCCTGCCTTATTTGTTTCTGAAGTTGCAGTGCATCATCGTAATTGCCAACATCCCCTACAGTATATACAACAATTCCGTTGTCGTCGGTATAGTGTTCGATCCTGCGCAGTACCGATAGCTTATTGTACAAGCGTTCTACGTAACCCGGCAAACCTTTGCTATAAGCTCCTATTTGTACTTTGTATCTTATGTTGTTTGTCTCTTCGGTGTCTTCTTCCTGGGGTGTTTCTTGTCCGTTATTCTTAATATCTGTTGAATCGGTTAAGGCAGGTTGAGATATTGCTGAGTCGGGTTTAATATCGATAGTTTGATGTAGTTCTTTGCTTTCTTTTTGGGTTAATTTTACTTTTTTGGCTTTTTTTATAGAATCATTTTCTTCGATCAGGGAAGATAAGACATGTTCGGGGGCATTGCCCCAATATTCAATTTCATTTTTACGTGCCTTGTTAAAGGCATTGTCAGCCGATGATTTTAGCTTGATGGCTTCAAGTTCCAGTTCAACTACCTTTTCGGCAATTTCTTTTTTAACTTCGCTATTTGTGGTATTTTTATATACATTACGCAATGAGTCGGTTGTTTTAATGGTTTGTTTTAACTGTCTGCTATTCTTGTCGCCTTCGAGGAAAGCTATTTTGCCTTCAGTAGTCTTAAATTGATCAAATTTCAAATAGTTGATATTTCCAATTACTGAAAAGTTAATTAACGAATTATTAAGTTCTTTGGGTATACTTAACACCATGTCATCTTTTGGGTCAGGCTTCGAAGTTTTCTGCATATCTGCGACTTCTGGTTTCTCTTCGTTATTTGCAGGTGTTTCTTGTGATGGTGTTTTGTCTGTTTTTTTATTATCCGGTTTTTCAGCTACAGGTTGCGCGGCAGGTTCTTTTTTTATTTCGTCAAAGGGGTTTTCTCCATCCAGGCATAAATTGTAAAATTCTTTAAAATCAACCTTGCGTTTTTCTTTGTT
>JAGYOI010000311.1 GCA_018399395.1 Prolixibacteraceae bacterium | reverse complement strand
GGCGGTGATAAGGAAGTGCTTCTGTAAGACCACGATAAACGGCAAAAGCCCCACCCCAGTCGCGGTTTTCTTCACCATAGGCAATCAGGCTAGGGTCTTTGTAAAAACGGTCGGCAACAGCCTCGAACAAACCATCGCGCAACTGGTACTGTTTCATTTTTGAAAAAGGCTTACCATTCTCATCGGTAGCAAAACGCTCTTTGCGGGCAATTTGCTGAACGCGCGGGTTCTCTTCCATCGGGTGGTTTACCTCAGGCTTACCTTCGAGCATAGCATCAACCGAACCATTTGAGAATATCATTTCACCAATTTGCTCGGGATTCTTTTGTGTGTCCATCCGTGGAGAAACTTCATCGTTGATGGCCATTTTGAATGTATCTAAAATAACGGACTTCACATCGTCCCATACACCGTTCAATTGCTCTTCGGTAGCCACACCAGCTTCAACCAATTGTTTTCCATAGCTAAACACACAGTCCTGTGCCTGCCATGCTTCCACCTCTTCTTTTGAGCGGTACGATGAAGCATCGGATGGTGAGTGACCCGAGAAACGGTAAGTCAACACATCGAGCAATACCGGTCCTTTTTTATCTTCTATAACTTTTTTCTTGCGTTTGTAAGCATCGATAACAGCCAGCGGGTTGTAACCATCAACACGCTCGGCATGCATCTGATCGGGGTTCACACCGGCACCAATACGGGCTGCAATGCCGTAGCCCATGGTTTCGCCACATGTCTGTCCACCCATACCATACTGGTTGTTCATGATATTGAAAATCACAGGCAAACCACCTTTCATCGATTCATCCCAAAGCTGGCTGAACTGGTCCATGGCCGAGAAAGTAATGCCTTCCCATACCGGACCGCAAGCCATCGAAGCATCACCAATGTTGGCAACTACCAGACCCGGTTTACGGTTAACTTTTTTGAACAAGGCAGCACCCACGGCAATATCACCACTTCCGCCTACAATAGCGTTATTGGGATAAACACCGAATGGTGTGAAGAAAGCGTGCATACTTCCGCCCAGGCCCTTATTGAAACCGGTTTCGCGGGCAAAAATTTCGGCCAGCGTACCGTAAATCAAAAAGCGGCGTCCCAGTTCTTTAACCGAACCGTTGAAATCTTTTTTCACCACGTTCACCACATCGCCATCGAAGAATTCGTCCATAATTTTGGTCAATTCCTTATCGCTAAGCTTCGACATGGCACTTAAACCTTTAGCCAGAATTTCGCCATGACTACGATGCGAACCAAAAATAAAGTCGTCAACCGTAAGCGTATAAGCCATACCCACGGCTGCCGATTCCTGTCCGATAGACAAGTGAGCCGGACCCGGATGATTGTAAGCCACTCCGCTGTATTCGCCGGTAGTTTTAATCAGGTTCAACATGGTTTCAAACTCACGAATTACCACCATATCGTGGTAAATACGCACTAATTCGTCATCTGAAAAGTTTTTTCGCTCTTCCTTAACGGTTTTCTGGTATTGGTTAACCGGAATATTTTTCAGTTTGATCTCAGAGGCTTTGCGCACTTCTGAAGGATCGATAAATTGTACTTTTGGCATATCGGTTTATTTATTATTTGCGATTTATTAATTATAATTTGAATGCAGTTGAAAGCGATTGAATGCAATAGAAATCAATTGTTTTCAACTGCCTTCAATTGCTTTCCATTGCTTTCTAAAAGGAAAAAACAGTTTCCTTAAATATTTCACTTACGGTTGGATGCGGGAATACAACTTCCTGCATTTCGTCGAGTGTCATTTCAGCTTCAATAGCTATGCAGGCACCATAAATCATTTCACTTGATGGGTTTCCTAACATATGCACACCCAACACTTCGCCATGCTTTGCACCAACCAGCACTTTGCACAAGCCGTTTCCGCCTTCGTTTTCGGCAATAAAACGGCCGGCATAAGCCATTGGCAACGTGGCAATTTTATAGTCGATCTTCTTTTCTTTGGCTACATCCCCGGTTAACCCAACACCCGAAAATTCAGGATTGGTATAAACCACGCCGGGTATAGCATTGTAACGCATGCGGTCGGCACGGCCGGTGAGGTTGTTCACCACCACTTCGCCTTCGCGGCTGGCTGTGTGCGCCAATAATGAAAATCCGGTAACATCGCCGGCTGCATAAACGTTGGGTACGTTGGTGCGCATTTTATCGTCAACCTTGATACCACCTTTGAAAAGCTCAACACCCAGGTTTTCCAGTCCGAAACCTTTGGTAACCGGGCGACGGCCAACACTTACCAAAATTTTATCGCCTGAAATGCTTTGCTGCTTTCCATCTTTTTCAAACACCACTTCATTTCCTTTTACTTCGGTAACTTTTGCCGAAAGGTTAAAATCGATGCCCTTTTTGGTGTATTGCTCGCGAAGCATTTTGCTCATCTCCTTGTCCATACCGGTAAGGATCTCAGGCAGCATTTCAACAATGGTTACTTTTGTTCCCAGTGAGTTAAAAATACTGGCAAACTCCATACCGATCACTCCACCACCAATCACAACCAATGATTCTGGTTTCTCTTTAAGGTCTAGTATCTCACGATTGGTTACAATAATATCACTAGAAGTATCAAGCCCCGGAATTGGAGGCACAAAAGCTTCCGACCCCGTACATACCAGTAAATTTTTGGCAGTAATGAGCTTTCCATCGGCAGCAATCTTCACCCCTTCGGCCGAACGACTTTGAATAAATGCTTCGCCA
>JAGYOI010000310.1 GCA_018399395.1 Prolixibacteraceae bacterium | reverse complement strand
TGGTTTCTATTTGGGACGATACCATGCGCTCACGCCTTTCTTTAAAATTACCATCAGGTGTTTGTGCACAAATGTTGATGGTGAAAAGGTATAATAGTATCAGGAAGCCGGTAGTTTTCATGTCGATGCAATTTTTAGTTGCACTAATTTACTGAATATATCAGGAAAGGTCAACTAACTATCCGGGATGTTCGCAGCGGCTGGTGCGTAGGCGATGTACATCGGCACGCACATATATGGCCACTTCAGCAATATTTGTTTTGTTTAATAATTAAGGTTAGTTTAGGAGGTTGAAAATAAACCCAAAGCGCCAATGCCCAGAAAAAAAATGTCGTGCGGAGAAAAACAATGCTATTTCCATTAAATATGCGGAGAATGATTTATATATTTACTGCAAAAGGATAAAAGTTCATGGCAAAATTCATTATCACTTTATCTAAAGACTGGCATAAGGTTCTATTCATCATAATGGGCATATCGTCGACCATTTGGTTTTTGGTACGTGTAATACCCAAACCATCGCGCGCAGCTTACCCATGCATGCGTGCAGCAGCACCTTTTATGTCAAGTTTTGTTATTTATTTACTATCGATAGGAGGAGCATCAATTTTATTAAAGAAATTTCCGAAAGGATTTAAAAAAGCACAAGTAGGTTTAACCATCGCATTTTTTGTACTTGCGTTAACACTGCCCGGCATTTCAAATTCGATGAAAGAGCAGGCGCAAATATCGGCCGGAAGTATACGAGAAGCAGCAAACACTCCCTTTGGCGAAGCAAAGGGCATAAACCCCGGACGCGTAGTGTGGGTTCATAACCCCAATGCAACCGACGAAAATTTACATCTAAACAACAACAATAAAGCTACCGAATATTTCCTCGATGAACATACTGATCAGGTTGAAGTTGATAAAATGCTTGAAATTGCTGTAAAAAAACTCACTGAAGAAGAAACTGCAAAAAAATCATGGGACGCCATTTTTAAGCATTACAACAACAAAAAAGGAAAAGGCGAAGTAAATTATCACGAAGGAGAAATTATATTCATAAAAGTTAACCGTACAAGTTCATGGAGCGGTAACATTAACAACGACCTGGCACGTGTTGAGAACGACAATTATGGAATAAGCGAGACATCGCCTCAACTTGTCACTTCGGTTCTACGCCATTTGGTAAATGTTGTGGGTGTATCTCAGGAATATATTTATGTTGGCGACCCCATGAAACATATTTACAAAAGCGATTACGAGAAATGGCACGGAGAATTTCCTGACGTGTCATACCTCGACGTTGACCGTTCAAGTTTGGGACGTACACGAGTTGCAAAAAGCAACACTGCCATAATCGATTATTCAGACAGAGGCGAAGTGTTACGTGAAGGCGATTGGAGCAGTGCACTTACCGGAAATCCAATACAAACAGATTACTTATATACCATATTCGAAGAAATGGAGTATATGATTAACATTCCAACAATGAAATCACACAAACATGGTGGTGTTACCATGTTTGCAAAAAATCACTTTGGCTCGCACACTCGTTCCGATGCAAAACACTTACACGGAGGTCTGGTTAAAATAAATAACGATCCTATAAGAAACGAGTATGGAATGTACCGCGTATTAGTTGACATTATGGGGCACGAATTGTTGGGCGAAAAAAATCTTATATATTTGATGGATGCCCTGTATTGCTCCGATATGGAAGTAACACAACCTAATAAATTTTCAAAAGCCCCATGGAATAACGACTGGACATCATCCATCTTAATTTCGCAAGATCCGGTTGCTATTGAGTCGGTAGGTTTTGATATTTTAAGCTATGAATATGATGGAACAAACGATTTTGAATCGTACCCCCATTATGGAGCTGTTGACGACTATCTGCATCAGGCAGCTGACGATGAAAACTGGCCCGAAGGGATTGTTTACGACCCCGAAAACGACGGAACTCCGTTAAAAAGCTTAGGTACACACGAGCACTGGAACAATGCTACCGATATGCAATATTCGCGAAACCTTGGAACCGGCAACGGAATAGAACTGGTACGTGTTGCTCCCGATTTTTTCGATCCAAATGGATTCAGAAACTTACCTGAAGTTGTTCAAAACATGAAAATTTACCCGAATCCGGTTCAAAATGAGGCTTCGATGAGTTTTTATATGACCGAAGATTGTTTTGTTAAAGCTGAGATTTATTCACTCGAAGGCCGTAAACACAAAAGCATTATGAATAGGGATATTGAAAAAGGCGAATATTCATTCCCAATTGATACCTATGACTTAAAAAATGGTATTTATCTGATGCGAATTTCGGTTACCAACAAAAAAGGAACAAGAGCCTCAACCATTAAATTTGAAAAAAGATAAAAGCAATTTTATTAAATTTGCAAATAGTATAGAAAAACAATAAACACAGACAATTCGGGGTTTTATATATGTCGGACTTGGTAACAGGGACACATTTTGTCATTGGGTTGAGACAAAAGCAAGAATATGGTTATCGCAATGTGATTCCTCTTTGGGCTTTTGGGTTCAATTATTAGAAAAAGGCGAATATGAAACAATGCCAGGTGCAACAACATTATCATAGTGTGCCGTTCGTTTAACGCACCTTCTACTAATTGATTTCTGTTTGCAGGTTAATAAAGCAGCGTTTCAGTATGAACAAAGCATCCTTTAAAATTCGGGTTGATATTTTCTGTTCGGTGTTTAAACAGCCCGA
>JAGYOI010000031.1 GCA_018399395.1 Prolixibacteraceae bacterium | reverse complement strand
TCCTGTTTTCTATATCAGAAGAATACCCAATATAAATTTTATCGAACTTTTCAGAATATAAAACGTAAGTATCAAACATGATTTTTTGTATTAAAAGGGGCACAAATAAAAAAAGAGAACCGAAAATCGATTCTCTTTTTGCTAGTAGCGGGAGCAGGACTTGAACCTACGACCTTCGGGTTATGAGCCCGACGAGCTACCAACTGCTCCATCCCGCAATATCCGGTACATTTGTTTCTCAAATGCGGGTGCAAATATAGATATCTTAATCAAACATACAATAGGTAATTGGTAAAAAAATGCTGTTTTTATATACTTTTTTTGTACTAATACCGTAAAGTGCTTGATTTCTTATACTTGAAGCTCGATTTTTTCAATTTATGTTCGGGGTTGATTTATGGGTTACGACTATTATTTTTTGTTTCATGCCTTGTTTAAATTTTTAAATTTGTAGCTGTTTAAACCAAAAGGTATGCCTGGCAAACTCAAAACATTTTTTAAAAGAGCATCTAAGAAGTATCGGCTCACAATAATTGACAATCTCAATTATACCGAAGTCTTTTCGATGAAGGTCTCAAAACTAAAGTTTTGGCTTTACAACTTATTGATATTAACACTGGGGATAGCTCTTGCTGTTGTTCTGATTTTCTTTACTCCGTTGAAAAGAACAGTTCCCGGTTATCCTTCAAGGCAATTAAGCAAAATGATGGTTTACAATTCAATGATGGTTGATTCGCTGGCAAACGAGATACAAAAGCGCGATTCATATTTGCAAAATATTCGTGAGGTTATAAGCGGGGGGATCGTTGAAGATACATCTTTTTCAGATAAAGTTTCGCCAAATGTTGAATTAAAGAACGTACAAAGCGATTCTATTTTCAACGAGTTGGTTGGTCCTGATAAATATAAGTTTTCGTACCTGCAAAACCCTGCTCAAAATAAATTACTATCGGAAATGAATTTTTTCACACCGGTAAAGGGTGTTGTTGTTAACCGGTTTTATGCAGCTCCCGGGCATTTTGGGACCGATATAGTAGCTAAAGAAAACTCCAATATATCAGCTGTTTTAGATGGAACCGTTGTTTTTGCCGAGTGGTCGGTTACAACTGGTTATGTTGTTCAAATTCAGCATAGCAATAATATTATTTCAATATACAAACACAATTCGGATATAACCGTGAAGCCCGGCGACAGGGTAAATGCAGGCGATGTAATAGCCATAATGGGCGATGAAGGGAAATATTCTACAGGCCCGCACCTTCATGTTGAAATTTGGCAAAACGGAATGCCGATTGACCCCGAAGCTTATATAAATTTTTAACAAGATGTTCATGAAACGAATAGCAATTTTAGGTTCAACCGGTTCAATAGGTACACAAGCACTTGATGTGGTTGAAGCCAACCCGCAACTTTTTTCTATTACAACATTAACAGCTCACAATAATGTGAAGTTGCTAATAAAACAAGCATTAAAATTTAAACCTAAAACAGTTGTGATTGCTAACGATGAGCATTATGATGAGTTGAGTAATGCACTTGAAATTGAAGGGATAGAAGTGTTTTCGGGGGCATTGGCCCTGCAGCAGGTGGTGTTGGATGACAATGTTGATATGGTGGTGGCTGCAATGGTTGGTTATGCCGGTTTATTGCCTGTTGTGAATGCCATTAAGGCCCGAAAGGAAATTGCACTTGCCAATAAAGAAACATTGGTGGTTGCCGGCGACATTATTACACGTTTATGTGCCGAGAATAATGTGAAGTTATTACCGGTCGACTCAGAACACTCTGCAATTTTTCAGTGCCTCGAAGGGGAGCGGCCACAGGATGTCGATAAGATAATCCTGACATGTTCCGGGGGACCGTTCCGGGATTATTCATCCGAAGCGTTAAAAAAAGTAACCAGTAAACAGGCACTGGCGCATCCCAACTGGGATATGGGGGCAAAAATTACCATCGATTCGGCAACTTTGATGAATAAAGGATTTGAAGTAATAGAGGCCAAGTGGTTATTTGACCTTTCACCCGAAAAAATTGAGGTTGTTATTCACCCGCAAAGCATTGTACATTCACTTGTTCAGTTTACCGATGGATCAATTAAGGCACAAATGGGACTGCCCGATATGCGTTTGCCCATTCAGTATGCAATGTGTTATCCCGGCAGGGTGGAGAACAGTTTTCCGCGTTTTTCTTTTTCCGACTATTCAAAATTGACTTTTCATTCTCCCGATACTAAAAAATTTCGTAACCTTGCACTCGCTTATTTGGCTATTGAAAAAGGGGGGAATATGGCTTGTATTGTTAATGCAGCAAACGAAGTTGCTGTAAATGCTTTTCTGGAAAACCATATTTCATTTTTGCAAATGCCCGATGTGATTGAACAATGTATGCAAAAAATTCCTTTTATTAGTCAGCCTGAAATTGACGATTATATTGAAACCGACAAACAAACCAGGCAGAAAGCCAACGAGATTATTAAAAAAATAGTTTAACACAGGAGATAGAATAGCAGATGGAAGTATTAGTTAAAATTGCACAATTTCTTTTAAGTCTTTCACTTTTAATTATTATTCACGAAACCGGCCACTTTATTTTTGCCAAGATATTTAAATGCAGGGTTGAAAAATTTTATTTGTTTTTTAATGCCGGCTTTACATTATTTAAAACTAAAAAAGGTGAAACCGAATATGGTATTGGCTGGTTGCCATTGGGCGGATATGTGAAAATTGCCGGGATGATAGATGAATCGATGGATAAGGAGCAAATGAAACAACCTCCTAAACCATACGAGTTCCGTTCGAAAAAGGCTTATCAGCGACTATTGATTATGGTTGGTGGTGTATTGATGAATTTTTTAGCCGCTATTATTATTTACATTGGTATTTCGTATGCATGGGGTGCCGATTACCTGCCAATTGAGAATGTAAAATACGGCATCGCTGCAAATGAAGTAGGCGAGGAGATCGGGTTTCGGGATGGCGACATGATTATGTCGGTTGACAATGAACCGGTGGATGATTATTTTAACGTGATGAGTACCATCATGCTCGACGATATTGAATCGGTACAGGTTAAGCGTAGCGGTGAGCTTGTAAATGTGATGATCACAGAGCAGGATATTGCCAAAATGATGAAAAACCCCGGAATTATTGGGTTGCGTTATCCTTATGAACTTAAAATTACTGATTTTTCATCTGATTCGCCTGCAAAAGACGCCGGGTTACAAAAAGGTGACGAAATAATTGCTGTTGATGGCAAAGAATTTAAGTTTTACGATCAGTTTACCGAATATCTTAAACAACATAAAAATGAAAAGGTAGATGTAACGGTACTGCGTGATGATAGCAGATTTGAAGTACCTGTTACGTTAACTAACGAAGGTTTGTTGGGTGTACGTCGTGATGGAAATATCTCAAAATATTTTGAGTTTGCGCATCACGATTATGGCTTTTTTGAAGCCATACCTGCCGGACTTAAACGTGGCTGGGAAACATCGGCCGATTACCTGAAGCAGTTTAAGCTTATTTTTAACCGTACCACAAAAGGGTACGAATCGTTGGGCGGGTTTATTACTATTGGAAATATTTTCCCGGGAATGTGGAACTGGAAAGTTTTCTGGGATATGACTGCCTTCCTCTCGATTATACTGGGAATAATGAATATCCTTCCTATACCTGCTCTCGATGGGGGGCATGTAATGTTCGTATTATACGAAATGGTTACAGGCAGAAAACCCAGTGAAAAATTTCTTGAATACGCTCAGTATATAGGGTTGATCATCCTGTTATTCCTGGTGCTTTATGCCAATGCCAACGATGTGATACGTTTATTCCGTTAGTCAGGAAATTTTTGAGGGTGTATTTTGTACAATAAACTTAAAATAGATTGTTATATTTGTTGAAATTAAAATTTGAATAGCTATGAATATTAATATTATTGCCGGATGGTTTGGCGGACAGGAAATTCTTATTATACTTTTAATTGTTTTAATCTTTTTTGGTGGACGAAAAATACCTGAGCTCATGAAGGGGCTTGGAAAAGGCATGAAAGAATTTAAAAATGCTACAAAGGAAGACGAAATAAAATCGGACAACAGCGAAGATGTTGAAAATAAAGAAAGATAAATGACAAGAAGATATCATTAAACCCTGCCTGATCATTTGGCGGGGTTTTTGTTGGTGTTCAAATTGTTGGTCATGATATTAACATTTCCCGAGTATAATTAGTTAAAAGTAGGGGGATTGAAATTTTGATTCATGTTCACTTTTTAAATCTTTTTCTCAATTTATTTAATCTCGAAAATATAACACCATGAAGCGAAAAATACAGTTTTTTTCTATAATGATTATGATGATGTTGTTGGGGGCTTGCGATAGTCGAAATCAAACATCGATGAAAAAAAATGTAACCGGTAAGGCTGGAGAACTTGTTGTTGTAATAAAACCTACCGCTTGGGACAATGCCCCGGGCGATCTTATTCGCGATGTATTAGCCCAGCCACAACTCAGCCTGCCTCAGGAGGAACCTATTTTCGACTTAATAAACATACCTCACGATGCTTTTGGGCAAATTTTCAAAACAAGCAGGAATCTTCTGATTGTGAAAATTGGTAACAATGTTGAAAAAAATGATCTCCGCTTAAAACGGGATGTTCATGCCTTTACTCAGGCTGTAGCCTACATCGATGCAAAATCATTTAATGATTTTGAGAAGTTATTTAATGATAATTCTGATAAAATAGCTTCTTTCTTCATGAAAGCTGAACGCCGTCGCCTTGTTTTAAACTATTCAAAATATTACGAACGTGCTGTTGCGTCCGAAACAGAAGAGAAATTTGGCATAACCCTGAATGTGCCACCCGGTTTTGTTGTCGATAAAGTTGAAGATGATTTTATGTGGATTCGTTTTGAAACACCCGAGATAAGCCAGGGTATATTTATTTATACATTTCCGTATGAAGATGATAATACATTTACGGCCGATTATATGAAAATAAGACGTAACATAGTATTGCGCGAAAATGTACCCGGACCAACTGAAGGGTCGTATATGTCAACCGAAAGCGATTTGCCTGTTGTGTACAATACATTTAGAAAAGACGGCAATTATGCATCTGAAATGCGCGGCCTATGGACTGTTGAGAATAACTTTATGGGTGGGCCTTTTATTAATTTGGCGATGCTTGATATGCTGGACAACCGTGTGGTTGTGCTTGATGGTTATGTTTATGCCCCTGGAAAGGACAAGCGGAATTATCTTCGTCAGGTTGAAGCCATGGTTTACTCGGCGAAATTTGTAAACCAGGACGAAATTGACAAGGTTAACAAACAACTTGATTTCGAAAACTAAAAAATCATTTCAATGAACGATATAATTAAAGTAGGAATAACACAAGGCGATATAAACGGTGTAGGATACGAAGTTATCATTAAATCGTTTGCCGATTCACGTATGCTCGAATTTTGTACCCCGGTTGTTTATGGTTCTCCCAAAGTAGCGGCTTATCACAAGAAAGTGCTTGATTTTGAAAGCTTTAATTTTCACCAAATACGCGAAGCATCTGATGCCGATAAGCACAAAGTAAACATTATAAATTGTTGCGATGATAATGTGAGGGTAGAGTTGGGACAAAACACTAATATCGCCGGCGAAGCAGCTTACCTGGCCCTCGAACAGGCAATAACTGATTTGAAAGAAGGTAAAATAGATGTGTTGGTTACCGCACCCATCAATAAAGAAACAGTTCAATCAGATATGTTCAACTTCCCCGGGCACACTGAATATCTGGCACAGCAATTTGAATCTGATAATCCTTTGATGTTGTTGATTTCCGAAAATATCAGGGTTGGCGTTGTAACAGGGCACCTGGCCATTAAAGATGTGCCCGCTGCAATAACGAAGGAATTGATTCTGAAAAAAATAAAAACACTGCATAAAACATTAGTACAGGATTTTGCATGCACGAACCCACGTATTGCTGTTTTGGGGCTTAACCCCCATGCCGGCGATAATGGCGTGTTGGGCAACGAAGAGAATGAAATTATTATACCGGCTTTAAAAGAAGCCTTTAAAAAAGGAATAACAGCTATGGGGCCTTATGCAGCCGATGGTTTTTTTGGTTCAGGGCTGCACAATAAATTCGATGCCGTTTTGGCCATGTACCACGATCAGGGGCTGGCTCCGTTTAAAGCTTTAACATTTGATGAAGGGGTTAATTTTACAGCAGGGCTGCCTGTTATACGTACTTCTCCGGGGCACGGTACCGCTTTTAATATTGCCGGACAAAACAAAGCCTCGGAAGAATCATTTAAGCAAGCAATATATAAAGCATTAGATATTTTCAGAAATAGAAAAATATATGAAAAAGCAAGCAGGAACCCCCTGCAAAAATATGAAATTAAAGCAAATGGCGAATCTGACCACGTTGATTTAACCAAAGATCAAGATACTGAATTTTAATATGATAGAATACATAAGCGGGCAGATAATTGAGTTAAACCCGGCTCATGTCGTAATCGATATAAACGGAATTGGATACTTTATTCATATTTCTGTAAATACTTATTCAGCATTGAACGGGAAAAACCAAACAATGCTGTATATTCATGAAATTATTCGTGAAGATGCACATTTGTTGTACGGGTTCCACAATTCTGACGAAAGAGAACTGTTTCGTAACCTTATTTCAGTTTCGGGTGTAGGGGCCAATACTGGTATTCTCTTTCTTTCGTCGTTGCCTGCCGATGAAATTAAAGTTGCCATTATATCCGGCGATGTAAATTGTTTGAAAAGTGTTAAAGGGGTAGGATTAAAAACTGCTCAGCGTATTATTGTCGAATTGAAAGACAAATTAAGTAAAGAGCCAATTTCTTCTAACATTTTTTCAACACCGGACAATAGTACGCGCGACGAAGCGTTATCTGCATTAGTTACCCTTGGTTTTGTGAAGAAAGGTGCCGAAAAAGTGGTTGACAAAATAATGAAGAATAATCCTGATTTTTCGGTTGAACAAATTATCAAGGAAGCATTGAAACAAATGTAAATCCCTGTTCGTTTTGAAAATACGTATTCTCGATATAATAATTCTGATAGCAGTGTTCGTGGCTACCTCGCCGGTGGGGTATGCACAAACTAATGGCGACAATACTAATACTGTTGAAATAGATACTACCGGTACCCTCCGGTTTCCTTTCGACGATGAAGGTGAATTTGATTATTCCGATGATAATCAATCACCCCTTTTTCTTGACCGTCCTTCCAATATCGAAACTCAAATTGAATACGACCCCGAAACGGGCGAGTACATTATTCGCGAAAAAATTGGCGACATTGACTACCGCATGCCCAAAGCATTAAACCTGCAGGAATATGTTCAATATGATTTCGACAGGGCCATAAAAAATTACTGGCGTACACGTAGTGGTGCCGAGGAGCTCGAAAACCAGCAGGGAGGCTTAATTCCACAACTTCGTATCGAAAGTGAGGCCTTTTCTAATATATTTGGTAGCGAAGTTATCGATATACGGCCGCAAGGTTATGTTGAAGTTCAGTTTGGTGTTGAATCGCGTTTCAATGGTAATGAGACCTTACCCGAACGTATGCGCCGTACAACAACTTTCGACTTTGAAAACCAGATTAACGTAAGTGTACGGGGGAAAATTGGCGATAAGGTGAATATGGATTTTAATTACAACACTGAAGCTACTTTTGATTTTGAGAACGAGATGACCCTCGATTATACCGGTAAAGAAGATGAAATTATACGCAGGATTGAAGCCGGTAATGTTTCGCTGCCCCTGAATGGTTCTTTGATTCAGGGCGGAACAAATTTGTTTGGTATCAAAACCGAAATGCAATTCGGGCACCTGAATGTTACTACTGTTTTGTCGCAACACAAAGGTGAATCGAATGTTATTCAAACCGAAGGTGGGACCCAAAAAACTGAATTCGACTTTAAAGCTTCCGATTATGATGAGAACCGGCATTTCTTCATTTCAAAATATTTCAGGGATAATTACAACAAAGCATTGAGCATGCTGCCTGTTATTAGCTCGCAGGCGGTTGTTACTAAAATTGAGGTTTGGATAACCAATAAAACTCAAGACTTTACCTCTTCGCGCGATATTGTTGCTTTTGTTGATTTAGGTGAACCTGCACAGAATCTCACCAACAGTGTTCCCGGGTTCGAGGGGGAATCTAACTATCCCGGTAATGCCTCAAACGGTATGTATTCTTCATTAAATACAAATTATTCCGATGTGCGTTTCTCCGATCGTGTAAACAATACCTTAAAACCATTAGAATCTTATGGCTTTAAAAACGGTCGCGACTGGGAAAAGATCAACCAGGCCCGTAAGCTTGATCAAAACGAATATACTTTTAACGAACAACTGGGTTTTATATCGTTAAAGTCGCCCTTAAATAACGATGAAGTTCTGGCAATTGCCTACGAATATACATTAAACGGTGAAGTATTTCAGGTTGGTGAATTTACAACCAATAATATTGATTCGGACAAAAGTTTATTCTTAAAATTATTGAAAGGTACCAATTTATCACCCGGAATGCCCACTTGGGACCTGATGATGAAAAATATTTACAACATTGGTGCTTATAATTTATCCCGTAGTGAATTTGACCTTCAGGTTACATATTATAACGATTCAACAAACACACACCTGAATTATTTGCCCGAGGGTGAGCTTCAGGATACCATTTTACTTCGTCTGATGAATCTTGACAACCTGAACTCGCAGAATGATTATACAGCAAGTGGGGATGGGATGTTCGATTTTATTGAAGGCGTGACTGTTCTCAGCGAGACAGGCCGGATTATTTTCCCGAAACTTGAACCTTTTGGGGCAAATGTTGCCAATAATATCAGCGATCCCGACCTGAAAGAAAAATATGCTTTCAACGCGCTGTACAACGATTCAAAAAACAATGCCGAACAGGATTCTGAACACGATAAGTTCCGGATTGTTGGTTCGTACAAAGGTTCATCGGGTTCTGAAATTGCACTTAATTCATTTAACCTTGCACCCGGATCAGTAAATGTTACAGCCGGTGGCCGAAGGCTTACCGAGGATATTGATTATGTGGTTGATTATGCCATGGGGCGTGTAAAGATTATTAACGAAGGTTTGATTGAAGCCGGAACACCTATCCAAGTATCAACTGAGAGCCAGGAACTGATTTCAACCCAGCGTAAAACCATGATCGGGACCTATGCCAATTACGAGTTTTCTGATGATTTTAATGTTGGCGGTACTTTTCTGTATATGAATGAAAAGCCAATAACCAATAAAGTTGACATGGGCGAGGAACCGGTTTCTAACTTAATGCTTGGCCTTGATTTTCAGTACGATCAGCGTTCAAAATTATTAACCGATGCGATAAACATATTGCCATTTTACGAATCGGATGTTGAGTCGAGCATATCATTAGAGGGTGAAGTTGCCAAATTGGTAACCGGCAAAACGGGTTCTACCAATAACCAGGTATATATTGATGATTTTGAAGGTGTTGAGACGCAATATTCATTTTTGAGCCCTTATGGCTGGAATTTGGCT
>JAGYOI010000309.1 GCA_018399395.1 Prolixibacteraceae bacterium | reverse complement strand
CACTGAGCTTTGCAACAACAAGCGCCACACGCCAGGCTATACCCAACAAGGGTTTGCCAACTTTTACCGAAGGAGGTTTAACCTGTAATGCACGGGCAATCATTTCAAACATTTCTTTGTACGAATGATTTGAGGCATTGAGAAGGTAACGCTTCCCTTTTGCTTTTGAAAAATTCTCATTGGTGAGTAAGAGCATAGCCCTCGAAACATCCCGCACATCAACAAACCCGGTTATGCCGGAGGTGTAGAATTTCAGTCCTTTATAAATTTGATCGAAAAAGGCCGGACTCCCGCTTGTCCATTCCCCGGGCCCCAGGATAATTGAAGGGTTTACCACTACCACTTCCAGCCCTTCGTACATGCCACGCCAGGCTTCCATTTCGGAATGGTATTTGGCAATACTGTAGCCCGTGTGCTTTTTATCGGGGAGCCAATTGGTTTCCTCGTCAACCATTTTGCCGTCTTCGGTCCTGCCAAGTGCTGCAACCGAACTTACATGGCACAGCCTCTGCACGCCTTCATCAATGCAGGCATTAACAAGTTTTTCGGTTCCGTAAATATTTACTTCGTACATAAGGGGGCGGTCGGGCTTATAAAATGAAACCATGGCTGCGCAATGATAAACCGTTGTTACACCTTTTAATACATCGGGCAAAGATGCATATTCGGTAACATCGGCCTGCACCCATTCTACGGCTGAGGTTATTGTTTGAGGTTCATTGGTATAATAGCCGATGTTTTTTTCAAATTGCGATATGCGTTTCTTGTCACGATAAATCGCCCGCACGGAAAACCCCGAATTTACCAGGTCGTAAACCACCCGCGAGCCAAGCATCCCGGTGGCCCCGGTTACTAAAACTAAATCGATATTTTTATTGTCTGTATCCAAATTAATTTTTCTACTTATTCCAGGGGGTTTCGGCTTTCGCGCCAAATTGTTTTGCTTTTAGGGTATCAATTTTCATTTTCATAATTCCAACATTCCGAACGGCCGGGGCGTTGAACTTGAATTCACGGTCGCTGTACTGAGCCATGAAAATATGCAGGATTTCGGTTTTTTCGTCAAAATCGTCAATAAATTCAATTTCGCCTTCGGCAATAACGGTTTTCGACTTCACCCGCCAACTGCATGCCACATGTTCATCCTGCCACGCCAGTTCGTCGCCAAGCATAAAGGTAATGCAGGCTTTGGAATTTTTTTTCATCATCTCCCACTTTTTGCCCTCCTGACCCGAGTGCAGGTAAATAACATTGTCGGCATAACCAAAGTTCATGGGAACCACATAAGGCTGGTTGTTATCATCGCTCAACCCTAAAAAACAAGTTTTACATTCGCGGATAATCGCTTCAATTTCTTTTTGGTCTTCAATAAAAACAGTTTTCATATAGCTTTTCTATTTTTTTCTATGATGTTATGGCACGTTTTCCGAGTTTTTTCGACAATTCTTTCTCAACCTGCTTCAGGTTAGTGATAACACTTTGCAGTTCGAGTATTTTTTCAAGGTCGTCGGTACTCTTCATTGCCCCGATTTTGCGCATAATTTCAGAAATCATTAGCTTCACATGCCGCAATTTATATTCTTCAATTAAGCGCGGAACAATCAGGTACAAAATCTCATCTTCATCTTCAACAAACGCGCCTTTCCTTTTCCATATCATGCTTTCAACATGCTTATCGACCAGCAAGCCGCTTACCATGCTGTTAATTTCACCATCGGGATGATGTGAAAAATACCGCTGCGGGTTGAAATAATCTTCAAACTGATGTTCTTTAAATTCGTCAATTATTTTTTGGGTAACAGGGTCAACGGAGCTAAGGTTATCAGCTTCTATCTCTGAAAGAATATACTCCCCTACTTTTACCACCCGCTCTTCGTGGTTTTCTTCGTCCTCAATTTTAAAAAGTTCATTTCCGAAATACCGGATTAAAACACGTAACAAAGCTTTCTCTTCAATAGCGCAGGGATTGGTGGCAGGTTTCACTGCTTCCTGCCTAACGCCGTCGGTTTTTTCGCGGGAAGCCCGGCGTAACTCTTCCCGTTTTTCTTTTACAACCTGCTCCTCTGTTAGTTTAAACTTAATTTTGCGTACTTCGGCATAAAGAATACTTTCTTCAACTTCGAGCATGTTGCTGCATTCTTTGATGTATACCGACCGGGTGATGTTGTCGGGGATTACAGCAATAGAACGCACAATATCGTTGATAACACGGGCGCGGGTTACCGGGTCGTTTTCCGATTCGCGTAACAACATCCTTGTTTTAAAACGGATAAAGTCAGTTTCATTTTTATCGATGTATTCTAAAAGCTCTGTCGAGCTCATCGACCGTGCAAACGAGTCGGGGTCTTCGCCTTCGGGCAGTGGCACCACTTTCACGTTTACGCCTTCTTCCAAAACAATATCGATACCCCGCAGCGAAGCTTTTATTCCGGCTTTGTCGCCATCGTAAATAATAGTAATGTTAGGTGTAAAACGCTTGATAAGCCTTATTTGGTCGGCAGTAAGCGAAGTCCCCGAAGAAGCAACCACATTTTCAATGCCCGACTGGTGCATCGAAAGCACATCGGTGTAGCCTTCAACAAGGTAACATTTGTCGGCACGCGAAATGGCATTCTTGGCAAAGTAAATGCCGTAAAGCACTTTACTTTTATGGTAAATCTCCGACTCGGGCGAATTAAGGTACTTGGCTGCTTTCGGGTCGGTTTTCAGAATGCGGCCACCAAAAGCAATAA
>JAGYOI010000308.1 GCA_018399395.1 Prolixibacteraceae bacterium | reverse complement strand
AAGGGGTTTTAGATTCGCTTTTCCCCATTCCACAGCTTCCCTTGCTGACATTTCAAGCTTTGGATCCTTAATCATCTTTTTAAGCAATGGAAAAAAAACATCATTTAACCCGGATGTTTGTTGCAGTAAATGTTTGATACTGATATCGCCGGAATAATCTTTGCCTTTAAAAATATGCAAGCCACGCATCAGTTCTGCATCAAGATGTTGGGCAATTTTATCGTCGAAAGACAGTAAGCCTTTGTCGTTAAGCATACCTACAAGTGTAGCTGTAAACAACTTGCCAACAGAAGCGAGATGGTTGGCTTGTTTTGGGTTTGCCGAAATTTCGTCAGTTTTTCCTTCGGCAATATTCATGTCAATTCCCAGTTTATCAGAATGTACAAGCAGGTATGCATTCTTAAGCTTTTTATCACCCCTGACTTGTTTTCTGAAAATGGTCTCAATTTGTTCCTGCACTATTGCTGTTTTATCCATTGTAAGTAATAAATTTAAAAGTCAAAGCTTCCTTTTGACCTGTTGTTCATAGTTTTTTTGACAAAAGAGGAGAAAACAAGGCATGTGCCAAAATTTAAACATCAACTTGCACATATGTGATAAAAATCTGACATTCAATATTTTGATCGGGGTTGCAGATCTGTAGGAGATCTTAAGGAATATTTCAATTTTGACGAAATATCGGCACATGACGAAATATCGGCATGCTTTTGGCTTACTAAGGCCGGTTAATGCCCAGTTTTTTCATGCGCGATTCCAGGGTGGTTCGTTTCATATCGAGCAGTTTTGCAGCACCTTTTTCGCCACTTATCCGCCAGTTGGTTGTTTCCAGGGCTTTTAGGATATGGGCTCGTTCGTTTTCTTCCAGTGTTTGAAAATTCAGGCCTGCACCAATTTTGTTTTCAGGGATCCAGTCACCATAGATTAAACGCTTGCCCGTGCAAAGTACTACAGCCCGTTCTATAATGTTTTCGAGTTCCCGCACATTTCCTGGCCAATTGTATTCTGACAGACTTTTCAGCACTTTTTCGGAGGTCTCTTTTATTTGTCGTCCTGTTTTAGAAGCGTATTTTTTTATAAAAAAGTGAACAAGAAGAGGAATGTCTTCTTTGCGTTCGCGAAGCGGTGGTATAAAAACGGGAAAAACGTTTAAGCGATAGAACAAGTCTTCGCGGAAATCACCTTTTTCAACCGCTTTTTCCAGGTTGCGGTTGGTGGCAGCAATTACCCGTACATCTGTTTTAATGGTTTTGGTTCCCCCCAGCCGGTCAAATTCGCCCTCTTGTAAAACCCGCAACAATTTCACCTGAAGGTTTAAGGGTAATTCGCCAATTTCATCGAGAAAAATTGTTCCTTTATTCGCCAGTTCAAAGCGACCTGCTTTTTTGTGGTAAGCCCCGGTGAATGCTCCTTTTTCATGTCCGAACAACTCACTTTCAATAAGCTCGGGCGCCAGTGCTGCACAGTTTACCTTAATCAAAACACGGTCGCTGCGGTTGCTGGTATTGTGAATGGCCCGGGCAATCAACTCTTTCCCGGTGCCGGTTTCACCCTGAATCAATACCGTTGAATCAGTGGATGAAACCTGTTGGATGTTCGTGAGTACTTTTCGAAACTTTGGACTTTTCGTGATGATTTCCTCAAAATTGTTTGTCAGCTTTATTTCTTCCTGAAGATATACTGTCTCTTCCTGCAACTTATCTTTTAACTCGCGAACAATCATTTCCTTTTCGATGAGCTCCTGTTCGGCTTTTTTGATTTCAGTAATATCGGTTATGAAACCCTCCAATGCCACTATTTCGTCATTTTCGTTTCTTACGGCCGAACCTTGTTCCCATAACCATTTTTCTTCGCCAGTTGCTGTGGTTATTCTGTATTTGATTTGGAAAGGCACATCTTGCTCAATACCCTTATTTACCTTTTCTCTGACAGCTTCCCTGTCTTCTTTATGAATCAGGCTCTGGAAAGCTAAAATCTGATTGTTCATCAATTCATCAGGAAGGTAACCGGTAAGTTTCTCACAGCCTTTACTGATAAATTCCATGGTCCAGTTTTCATCTAAAAGACAGCGATAAGCCATTCCCGGCAGGTTGGCCATGAGCGTTGAAAGCCTCCGTTCGCTTTCAACTAACTGGTTCCGGATGGCATTTTCTTTTGTTTTTTCCTTGGCCAAACTTATGGTATCGTTTTGCATAGCAAATGGTTAGGTGGCTATATTCAATAAATAATACAAATATGACGAAAAAAAGTTTTGCCCCAAAATCAGAAAGCAATTTAATATTTGATTTATTCTAATTCTCAATATTCATTTCGTTTTTATTTAGAGATAAGTTTGATTATTGTTAGTTTTGAAAGGTCAATTCATATAGTTGTGTCATAAGTTTAAACCAATCTGGGCAGCTATATTACCTACAAAACAAATAGTTAAAACATGAATGTAACCGTACACAATAAATTAGTTTCTTTTATCTGGTCAATTGCCGATGATTGTTTGAGAGATGTTTACGTAAGAGGGAAATATCGCGATGTAATTTTACCAATGGTGGTGCTGCGTCGTTTGGATGTGTTACTCGAAGAACGAAAACAAGAGGTAATGGATGAGGTGCAATTTCAGAAAGAGGAAATGGAGCTTACCGAATTTGACGATACTGCCCTGCAAGCGGCTTCGGGATATGTGTTTTATAATACCAGTAAGTGGACACTAAAACATTAAAAATGGCTCCACCTTATCAACCGATGAA
>JAGYOI010000307.1 GCA_018399395.1 Prolixibacteraceae bacterium | reverse complement strand
CCTCTTGGTATTGAAGGGCCAATTTATTATTGATGATAAACCAGTTAAAATAAAGATTGAAAAAAATCATTAATCAGACATACAGCTTAACTCCTTTTTTCTACAGTTTGGCATGATATAATTTCCAACGCTGGTCAAACAGCGCATTTTTGGCAGAGTATTAAAACAATACTTTGCCATGAAGACACAAATTTTTATCGTACTGGTTTTATGCTTTTCATCTGTTTCCGGGCAGGTGAAAATATCGGGGGTAGTAAATGCTAAAAACGGCGAGTTGCTTACGGGTGTTAACATCTACATCGAAGGCAGCTATAACGGTGCCAGCTCCGACGAAAACGGGCACTTCGAGTTTACCATTTCCGACGAAGGGGAAATGGATTTGGTGGCCAGTTTTATAGGGTATCAAACGTGGTCGGGAAAAATTGACGCATCGGCCCCTGTAAAAATAAATATTACACTACTCGAAAGTGTAAATACTCTCGATGCCGTGACCATTACTGCCGGTGCATTTGCTGTTGAAGATAAAAAACGGGCGTCCATACTCGATCCCATCGACATTTACACCACTGCTAGTTCCAATGGCGATGTGATGGCGGCCATGCGCACAATGCCAGGCGCCCAGGCTGCCGGTGACGATGGCCGTTTGCTGGTGCGTGGCGGCGATGCCTACGAAACCAAAACCTACATTGACGGATTGCTGGCTGCAAAACCATACTATTCGAAAACACCCGATGTGGCCACACGCGGCCGTTTCTCCCCCTCGCTTTTTGAAGGCGTGGTATTCAACACCGGCGGGTATTCGGCCGAATACGGGCAAGCACTTTCGTCGGTACTGGTGCTGAACTCAACCGGTGTGGATACAGAGAATACTGCCGGCCTTTCGCTAATGACCATCGGAGCTGAAGCCAACTACACAAAAGCTATGAAAAACAGTTCGGCCATGGGCTCGGCAAGTTACATGAACATGGGACCTTTTCACAAATTGGTAAACAGTTATATCGACTGGACAAAGCCTGTAGAGGTCATCAACCTTACATCTACCTACCGCAACAAACCCTCGGCGGCGGGTTTGTTGAAAGCTTTTGCCACTTATGAACGGGGCGATATGGCTTATCGTATTCCAAACGGCAATTATGATGCAATTGAAATCGAAAACAAGGGAAATAACGGCTATGCCAACGTGAGCTATCGCGATGCCATGGGTGAAAAAACCTGTTTTCGCACAGGCCTGTCGGGCACGTATGAAAACGATGGCATTGCAGTGGCCGGAAACCACATAGAAACGCTCAACCTGACCCTGGAAGCCCGCTTTACAATGGTGCATGAGCTTTCTGAAAAAATTGTATTGACCTACGGGATCAGTAATACCTACACCGATTATCAACAAACGATAACCCCCCCGGAACTTTTGGCCATCGATTTTCAATTTACCGACCACACCATGGGCACTTTTGCCGAAGCAGAAATCAAGTTCTCGAAATACCTTGCCATTCGCCCCGGAATCAGGGCCGAATACGCTTCGCTGATGGAACGCGCAAACTTGGCGCCACGCTTGGCCATGGCCGTAAAAACATCAAAAAACAGCCAGTTCTCGGCTGCATGGGGGCGGTACTATCAAAATCCCGTGAACGATTATCTGAAATTCAATGCTGATTTAGATTTTGAAAATGCAACGCATTACATTGCCGGTTGGCAAGCAGGTAGCGTGAAAAACCGCCTGTTCAGGATTGAAGGCTATTACAAGAACTATCAGAAACTCATCACCTGGGAAGGGATGAACGAGTATTATCCGCAAAACATTTCGAACAGCGGCTTTGGGCAATCGGCCGGGATCGACCTGTTTTGGCGCGATCGCAAAAGCATTAAGAACTTCGACTATTGGCTCACTTACTCGTTTGTTGATACCCAGCGGAAATACCGCAACTACCCCGGAGCTGCTACACCCGGGTTTATTTCGAACCATAACTTTTCGGCAGTGGGGAAATACTGGATACACAAAATTACCACGCAAGTTGGTGCTTCGTACACTTTTGCATCGGCGCGGCGGTACGATAACCCGAATAACAGGCAATTTATGGACGGGCGCACCGGTTGGTATGGCGATTTGAGCCTCAACCTGAGCCATATCTTTTTCCTGGGCGACCAGTATTCGGTGTTGTATGCCTCGGTAAACAACGTGCTGGGCCGCGAGAATGTGTTTGGCTACCGCCCTTCTGGAATTGCCGATGCACAGGGAAATTACACATTGATTCCTGTAAAGCAGGACACAAAGCGCTTCTTTTTCGTAGGCCTTTTCCTGAGCTTCTGATTTTTACGGTTCGTCGCCAAAAACCGACAGTTAAGCAAGTGTTTTTTTCAAAGAATATCAGATTGAAATATTTTTGAACCATAACCATTTAAAAATACAAAATCATGAAACAAATTTTCATCCTTACCATCCTGTTCTTCGGAACGCTGCACCCGATGTTTGCATCGGATTATGAACATGTTATGGCCGAAAACATCCAAAAGATGTACACCGCCAAAAGTATTGAAAAACTGACTGCTGTGGCCAACCAATTTGAACGCATTGCAGCCAAAGAAAACGACCAATGGTTGCCTGCTTACTACCAGGCATACTCGTACATTTCGATGTTGTATCTCAACAAGGAAATGACCAATGACGAAAAAAGCCCCATTCTCGACAAAGCCCAGGCTGTTTTGGATGGCTTGAAAAAAAGCTTCGACAAAGAGTCGGAAA
>JAGYOI010000306.1 GCA_018399395.1 Prolixibacteraceae bacterium | reverse complement strand
ATGAAATCGTTACCGGCACCCTGATATTTATAAAATGTGTATTTCATATTCGTTTACTGTGTCATTCTTAATAAAATCTAAAGATCTGTTGTAACAATTCGCAATATATAAAATCATAAGCTAAAACCATTTGCAATCGTTAACAAAAGTAAGCAATTGCGGTTAAAGTATGTTAAACCCGGTGTGACAAAACGACATATATAAAACTGAGGAATTATTTTTGCGTTTACTTATTACAGATTTTTGTATGAAACTTAAAAAAATATTTACCATGAGAAAAATTCAAAACATTATTGTTGGCGCATTACTTGCCTTTGTGGGCGGTTTTATCGCGATTCTGATTTACACCAACTACTTCGAGAGCCCTAAAGTTGTCACGGTTACTGAGCCCAGAGCGGTTCAATATGCCAACCTGCCACCGGCCCCTCAAGGAGTTGACTTAACCACGGCAGCTGAAAAATCAGTAAAATCAGTGGTTCACATACAAACCCAATTTCAGCAACAAGGTTATCCGTCAAGCGGAAACCCGCTTTTCGATTTCTTCTTTGGCGACCCCTATAACCAACAAGAACCCCGTATGCAACAAGCATCAGGCTCGGGGGTTATCATATCTTCCGAAGGTTATATTGTCACGAATAATCATGTGATTGAAAATTCTGACAAAATTAAAATCATACTCCATAACAAACAGGAATATGAAGCAAAGCTGGTAGGTACCGACCCCAATACCGACATTGCACTATTAAAAGTTGATGCAAATGAAGAACTACCTGCCATAAGATGGGGAGATTCTGACAATCTCCGTCTGGGTGAATGGGTACTCGCAGTTGGAAACCCATTCAGACTAACGTCAACGGTAACAGCCGGAATTGTGAGCGCTAAAGCCCGTGGAATTGGTATCATTGGAGGACAATTGCCTATTGAATCATTTATACAGACCGATGCAGCCGTAAATCCTGGAAACAGTGGCGGTGCACTGGTAAATACACGTGGAGATTTAGTGGGCATCAACACTGCCATTGCTTCACGCACCGGCTCATACAGCGGATACTCTTTCGCTGTGCCTGTAAGCATCGTTCGTAAAGTTGTTGACGACCTGAAAGAATTTGGTGAGGTGCAACGTGCCATATTGGGTGTAAGCATACAAAACGTAAATTCCGAATTAGCGGAAGAACTCGATCTGGACAATGTAAAAGGAGTATATGTTGCAGGCGTAGTTGAAGATGGCGCAGCAATCGAAGCCGGAATTGAAGAAGGAGATGTCATCTTATCTGTTAACGACACTAAAGTTAACACTGTAAGTGAATTACAAGAGCAAATAAGCAAAAACCGTCCGGGCGATAAAGTAGAATTGTTAGTATTCAGGAACAATAAAGAGAAACATTTTACGGCAACTTTACGTAATATGCAAGGTGGTACCGGAATTGTGAAAAACACACTGAACGTTTTAGGTGCTGAACTTGAAAAAGTGGATCAAAACCTTAAAGAAAATTTAAACATAAGAGGCGGATTGCTTGTTACTAAAATCCACGAAGGCAAATTAAAGGAAGCCGGTATAAAAGAAGGGTTTATTATTACCCATGTTAACAAACGCAGTGTTAATTCAATACAGGAAATTAAAGATGTAATTAAACTATCAAAAGGAGGGGTATTAATTGAAGGAATGTACAAAAACGGAGAGGAAGCATATTACGTTTTTGGCCTTGATTAAACTATATAAACAACCTTTTACAACCAATGCCATTCAAGTTGTTTGAATAAGTGGATAAAAACTAATATATTTGCGCGTTTTTTCAAAGAGAATACATGAGACAGCTAAAGATTACAAAATCAATTACCAACCGCGAAAGTGCTTCACTTGACAAGTACTTGCAAGAGATTGGTAAAGAAGAACTTATTACCGTAGAAGAAGAAGTAGAATTGGCACAGCGGATTAAGAAAGGCGACCACGCCGCCCTTGAAAAGCTTACACGTGCTAACCTGCGATTCGTTGTATCGGTTGCCAAACAATATCAAAACCAGGGGCTCAGCCTTCCCGACTTGATTAACGAAGGCAACCTGGGTTTAATAAAAGCAGCCGAAAAGTTTGACGAGACACGCGGTTTTAAATTCATTTCTTATGCTGTGTGGTGGATTCGTCAATCGATTCTTCAGGCATTGGCCGAACAATCGCGTATCGTGCGCTTGCCATTGAACCAGGTGGGTTCGTTGAACAAAATCAACAAAGCGTTTTCAAAATTCGAACAAGAGCACGAACGTAAACCTTCGCCCGAAGAATTGGCCGAGAGTCTTGATTTACCTGCCGACAAAGTAGCTGATACACTTAAAGTATCGGGCCGGCATGTGTCGGTTGATGCACCGTTTGTTGAAGGTGAAGACAATAGCTTGCTGGATGTTTTACCCAACACCGAATCACCTAATGCCGACCGACTGCTTATCAAAGAGTCGTTAGGCCGTGAAATCGACCGTGCATTGACAACTTTAACCGAACGCGAAAGCGATATTATCCGCTTATTTTTCGGTATTGGTTGTCAGGATATGACACTCGAAGAAATTGGCGAACGTTTTGGGCTTACCCGCGAAAGGGTACGACAAATCAAAGAAAAGGCAATCCGCCGCTTGAGGCACACTACACGTAGTAAGTTACTTAAATCGTATCTGGGATAATTTTATATCTTGAGATAAAACTGAACCGCTTCTGTTTTAACAGGGGCGGTTTTTTATTTAACCTCAACCTTAACCTCAAC
>JAGYOI010000305.1 GCA_018399395.1 Prolixibacteraceae bacterium | reverse complement strand
TAATTATTTAAAAGAACAAAACCATCTGAAAGCTTTATTATTGCCGTTTCTCAAATGTGCGTGCAAATATAAATCGTTTACGCGCTTTTGCAAAATAAAAACTAAAAAAAAGATTTTTTTTTAATCGTCAAACCCTAACCATTTTATTTTTAGTACTTTAACCTAATGCTTTGTTAATTCAACCTATCAAGTAAAATATTTCAAAACAAAATCACCCTTATAACAAATTGAATATGCATTGTTTAGGTGATTCCTGAAAAAATATATGCGTTGTATCCCCCACAAAACTTGCATATCTTAAAACGTAGGTGTAAATTTGAATTGTAAATACAGACGTTCATAGAAAGCGACATAAAATTTAACCGCATTATTTTCCTGTTCTTGGTAAACTCAACACTATAACTAGAACCGAGCAAGCTTTTGGATGTAATGACAGGCCTTGTAGTCCCGATGTACATCGGGGTGAGCAGCTCCGCTGCCGGTGGAAGTCAGATCATCCAGGCACTCAAATCCTGTTAACCGGGGTTTTACGCAATCAGGATAATGCGGTTTTTTTTATCTTTTTAAACTTACATTTCACCACTTCCTTTTCAATTCTTCACAAAATAATTCTATTTTTATCGACAATTATCAAGAACTATTAATATGCCAGATAACTCAAAGAAGAAAAGCCCATTGAGCATATTCATTGTGTCAGGCGGAAGATGTCTGGCTGCACACACGATGGTACGCTCCCTGCTTGTTCAATACCCCGACAATAAGATTTCTGTCCGCGTGTTTCCTGGTTTCTCGGGAGACAACATTGATGAAATCATATCGAAAGCGAAAAAGCAGAACGGCATAGTTGTTCACACTCTCGTTAGCCAGGATGTTCGAAGTAAGCTAATAGAAGAATGTAAGAAAAATGGCATTAAACAAGTTGACTACATGGGCCCCCTGGCAAGTTATATTGAAGAAGAAGGCTTAAAATCAATTAGCGAACCCGGCTTGTTCCGTAAAATTAACGCCCCGTATTATGAACGTATCGATGCTATGGAATTCACCATGAATCATGACGATGGCATGAACCCTGAACGGTTAAAATATGCCGATATTATTCTCACCGGTGTATCCCGTTCCGGCAAAACACCATTAAGTGTATACATGTCGATGTTTGGCTGGAAAGTGGCAAATGTCCCCCTTGTACTGGGCATTGAACCTCCACAAGAGCTATTCGAGGTTGACCCGAAACGGGTTTTTGGTTTGCGTATTTCTTCAACTTACCTCATACCGCAACGTGCCAAGCGAATGGTTGCTATTAACAAAAACGAAACCTCATACACCGACAAAAAGCATGTGAACAAAGAAGTAGCATACGCTAATTCTATTTTTGAAAAAGGTGGGTTTACTATTATTAATGTGACGAATAAACCCATCGAATCAAGTGCAAACGAAATAACAGGGATTATTACCGAGCAGTTGGGATTTAAAAAACAAAAAATAAACACAATCGATTATTAATACCAAGAGATTTGAAGCACATTGCCTTTTTCGACATTGATAAAACCATATTGAGCATCAATAGTGGTGAAGCTTTGGTAAAACAAGCATATCGGAGAAACTTTATCAACACCATAGGTTTTATTAAAGCTGTTTATGCAGCTATTCAATACAAACTATCACTAAAAGACACCCATCATATCATCCGCAAAATGGGAGGTTGGTTAAATGGGGTTTCGGAAGAAAAACTGATTAAATTAACAAAAGACATCTTTTATGAAGATATCATCCCCAACATCAGGCCCCATATCATTGAAGAAATTCAAAAACTAAAAGCTGATGGAACACAAGTCGTAATCCTTTCTTCAGCAATAAAATGGGTATGTCAGCCAATAGGCAATCATTTAAAGGTAGATGATGTAATATGCACCGAACTTGAGGTGAAAAACGGTACTTTAACCGGCAACCCAATTGGAAACTATTGTTTCAGAACTGAAAAACTGAACCGTTTGAAAGAATTCTGTCAAAGAATGAATTTTGAATTGAAAAATGCCGCTTATTACGCCGATTCAATTGATGACCTACCCGCACTCGAAGAAGTTGGTTTTCCGGTATGCGTTACCCCCGACAAAAAGCTCGGGAAAATAGCCCAAAGCCGGGGTTGGAAAGTTCAGAAATGGTGAATTATTTATAATCTATTTAATTGGAACTTGCCGCTCGAACTCCGCTTCTAACGACATAAAAGTCTCAGTACGGGCAATACCATCTATTTTCTGAAACTCTTCGTCAATAATCCTTTTAAAGTGTTTATTCGTTTTGGTCATTATCTTAACAAAAATAGCATACTTACCGGTTGTATAATGACATTCAATAATTTCAGGAATTTTTTTCAGTTCCTCAACCACATGCTTGTGGAAACTGGCTTTTTCTAAATATATACCCATAAAAGCACATGTGTTATATCCCATCTTTTCAGGGCTTACAATAAATTCAGAACCGCTAACTACGCCAATATTCAATAAACGTTGTACACGTTGATGAATGGCAGCACCTGAAACACCACACTCGCGGGCTACTTCTAAAAATGGGATTCGTGCATTTTTTGTGATCAGCCTTAAAATTTTCTGATCAAGTTCATCAATGCTTTTATACTGTTCTTCAATGGGTTCACTCATGGCTACAAGTTACTGTTGTGTTTATAATTTGTAAGCTAAATGTACAAAAAAACTTCAAACAATAAATTTTTATAAGGATTTTGTTACTAACCTGAAA